>VBKX01000113.1:0-1763 GCA_005879435.1 Deltaproteobacteria bacterium | reverse complement strand
TGTGATCTATTTAATCATCTTGATTGTCGCGGTGTCTGTAGCTAAGTTCGCCTTCAACATGTAGTTTAGTCTGTGATCGGCTTGATTATTCAGTCTTCAACAAAAGGGGGAGAGGCAAACATGCAAATGAAATCGATGAAGGTGATCACGGCCGCAATATCAACGAGTTTTTTTCTCGTCACGATCGCGATGGCCGCGGAGAAGGCCGCAGTGAAGGATGCGATCAAGGAAGCCGTGAAAGACCCAAAAGCGGCGGCGCAGAAAGTTATTCCCAAGCAGGTGAGGACGGAGGGCGGCAGCGCCAATGCTACGGCAGCGGCGGCCAAAGCCTTCGAGAAGGTGAGCGCGGAACTGTATCCGAAGGCGAAGCAGGAGGGCAATCTAATCGTCTATTCGGTTTGGGACGTCGAGCACCTCAAGGTCATTACCGATGCCTTCATGAAGCGCTATCCTGGAATCAAGGCGACCTACTGGCAAGGCAGAAACCCGGAAATCGTCACGCGGGCTTTGACCGAATTCCAAGGCGGCCAAGCCAGTTGGGACGTCGTTCTTTCGGATAACGCTCCACCCGTGATTCGCGCCGCGGGAGCGATTATGAACTACGACACAGTGCAGCGCGATGTTTTGTATCTGCACGATCCAACGATGCCGACGGTGAGTTTGCAGATTCAGGCGCTCGCGTTCAACACAAAAAAAATCAAGCCGGCAGACTTGCCGAAAAGCTGGGAAGAGGTCGCGAACCCCAAATACAAAGGAATGATTGCGCTCGATGATCCCATGCGCGCGGGGCCGCTAAGCTCCATGCTTTCGGGATTGAAAACACAATGGAAGGACGACACTCGCTACAACAATTTTGTGAAAGGGCTGAAGGCGCTCAACGTGCCGGTACACAAAAGCACCAGCGCGATGTTTCGTTTGGTCATTTCCGGTGAGTACTCGATCTGCATGCCCGCCCTGCTCCACGACGTGATGGAGGAGATGCACAAGGGCACGCCGGTGAGTTATGTAAAGACCATCCCACCGGTCCTATTTCCCCGCCAGGCGGGTATCTACGCCAAGGCGCCGGATCCGAACGCCGCCAAGCTTTTTGCCGAATGGCTGATATCTGACGAAGGTCAAAAAACCATCGATTCGGTCGGCCGCGAATCGTCGCGAAATGACTTCAAGTCGAAGACATCGATTGAAGCGGCATTTGGTAAAGGTGCGAAGCCGCTCCCGGTAACCGACCAACAATTCCTCGAAGATCCGAAGAAATGGCTCGATACCTACGTGAAGCCGATATGGGAAGGTTAGAACGGGACTAGGTCTCGATTGCCGTCAAGTCGGGAAGCAGCGCACGTGAACGTGTGCTGCTCCTTCGCTTTATTGTCGTGCGACGATGACCGCCATTCGAGGCACCTCTAGCACTCGACTATTGTAGAAAAGCAGCGAGTCGTATGGTAATTTGAGCGCAATTGTACTCGCAACCCGTGATCAGCTGCAAAGGTTTTCAGGGGTTCGATTTTTTCAGTCGATTCAAGTCGAAAAGCGACGAAGCAGACCGTTACGGAGAGATGGCCGAGTGGTCTAAGGCGCACGCCTGCTAAGCGTGTGTACCCCAAAAGGGTACCGAGGGTTCAAATCCCTCTCTCTCCGCCATTTGCCTTACGCCATAGTGAATTTCAGATCTTAGATTTCAGATCGTATGGGATTTGTAATCTGGAATTTGAGATTCATATGCGCCCGTAGCTCAATTGGACAGAGCACCAGACTACGGATCTGGG
>VBKX01000634.1 GCA_005879435.1 Deltaproteobacteria bacterium | reverse complement strand
ATCGGAGTAGAGTTCTTATCGAAGATAGAGCAACTCGGATGCCACCAAGGACGCGCCCTCAGGTACGTGTTCGACGCAAGAAGAGTTGTCGCGAATCCGTGCGCCTAAATGATTCAATATAAGCGCGCCCCGCATCGATGCATCTCGGCCAAGAAAACCGCTGTGGGGAAACGCGCGGGGAATGAGGAGAAATGGCTGCAACCGATAGGCGTCATTCAAGAATTTTCTTCGCGTGAATTCTTCCAGCAAGCCTCTTTGGGTTCCGGCAAAATCGCCTCACCTGAGTCGCATTTATGCCACATACTTTAGTCAGAAGATTGCGCATCGCGAAATTCGACTGTCTTGTTTGCCTTTAAGCGGCGACGCGGTGGTCATTTTTCGGCACGACACTTGCCAGTGGATACATTTGAAACCGAAGCGTTTTGCGCGGAGGGTCTGAAACCAATGAAGGGTGAGCAATTTATGCACAATCGATCCCCGGCGCCGGACCATGACAGCTGGACTTCGATGTTCGAGCCGGATGTGCTCGCGGTGGCGCGGTACATGGAGAAATGGCGTTATCAAGGCAGTCAAGATCCGGAAAAGATGCTGATGTACGCAGTCCTTGAAGACGCGGTCACCTGTTTTCAAAGATTTTCTTCGGTTTCGAGCGCGCGCGGGCGGGCGGCGTTCAAGGACGCAGAAAACTGGCTGATGCACGAAAAGAGCGATTGGCCTTTTTCTTTCGAGCGAATTTGCGAAGCTCTCAACTTGGATCCGAATTATCTCAGGACCGGTTTAGAGCGTTGGCGCAGTGGTGCGTTGGCGCAGCAGATAGAGATTCGTCTGTTCTACGTCGTACGCACCGGACCGCCAGAAGCAAAAGGCAATGTAGGCGGGTTTCATAGAGAGTCCGAATTGCCCCACGAAGAAACCAAAGGAACTAGGTGAAAAAAAATAGATCGCAACGGGTTAATTCGCCAAGGTGAAAAGCCATGGATCCGCAAAAACCAGGTATCTGGAGCCGGAGAGATTTTTTCAGCCGTATTGGTTGGGCAGGGTTCGGGGTGTTTTCGTTTCTTTCGCTGATCGGTTTCCTGCGTTCGGCGTTTCCGCGCGTGCTTTTTCAGCCGCCGTCCACATTCAAAGCCGGATTTCCGTCCGACTACACGGCTGGCGAGGTCAGCGATAAATTCAAGCAGGACTATCGCGTGTGGATCGTGCGTGAGGATGAAGGTTTTTACGCGCTCTTCGCCAAGTGTACTCATCTCGGTTGCACGCCGAATTGGCTCCAGGCTGAAGATAAGTTCAAATGCCCATGTCACGGCAGCGGTTATTACAAAAGCGGTCTGAACTTCGAGGGGCCGGCACCACGACCGCTCGATAGATTCCAGATAACGATCGCCGAAGATGGCCAGCTCCTCGTCGATAAGAGTATGACGTTTAAGATGCAAGCGGGCGCGGAACCTGACGAGCAGTATCCGCAAAGCATTCTGAAGGCGTGATAGCCCTAGGCTGGGGCTCTAACGCACTCAAACAGTGGTTCAAATACCTAAAAATCAGCGCAACTGACATATCAAACTTCGGAGTCAGGCACAGCCGCGTCGAAACCCCATTCGATGCCGAGCCGGTTTGATTGGTTAAGAACGGCACGGCGGCGGCTTTGCCGCAGCGGGAACCGCGATTTCCTTTTCTGAACGGTGAGTGTTCGAAGGGATTTCCGAAGGTAACCTGCCAGCTTAGCCGGCGCTTGATTGGCGGACTTCGCTTGAGAGTCCGCCCTGGATCAAGACGAATTGACGGACAATATTTGCACGTTTCTGAAGTCTAGAGTGGCGATATTTGTCCGCTAACGGCGCGGTTATGTGTCTTTCTTCGTGCTCGCGCAGGGCCGTAAGTGTCTGTTCACACAAGTTTAATATCTCGACGAGCGCGTCGGCGCAGGGGTTTGATAGGGCCATGATGAATAGTAAATAGGCAAAAACCGTGCAAATGTGAAAACCGGATCACGATTCGCGGCAAAGTCGGTCAAATCCGAATGCTTCATACCACCAGCAACTACCGATTTTGTATCGCCGTTCACATTGCTCTCGTTGCCTTAGATGGGTTCGAAGCGCAGCACTTCGACGGGTCGGGGTTAGATTGACAGTGATATGCCAGAGTATTAATCGATAAAAAGCATCTACGTCATCCCGCATCAAGGATTAACTCTTCACGGATCAATGAAACGTTTGAAGAAGATCACGCTCGCTGACATTCCATACGTTGGCCGCGGCACGCCGGCCGGAGATCGGTTTCGCCGCTACTGGATTGTGGTCAGCGCGGCGCGCGATCTTCATGACATTCCCCAAGCGATCAAAGTGCTGGGCGATGAACTGGTGTTGTTTCGCGATCAGACAGGAAAGATCGGCTTGATCGGCGCCCACTGTCCGCACCGCGGCGCTTCATTAGAATACGGCGATATCGAGTGCGGCGGTATTCGCTGTCCCTATCATGGTTGGTTGTTCGACGTGCACGGCCAGTGTTTGGAAATGCCGGCGGAACCAAAGGGCAGTAAGTTTGCCCAGAAGGTAAAGCATTTATCTTATCCCGTGCGGGAGCAGGGTGGATTGCTGTTCGCCTACCTGGGACCGAACCCGGACGATCCGCCACTGCTGCCGAAGTACGCAGCGCTTGCGGATTGCGCAGGACAACGATCGCTGGAAGCGACGCGGGTCTATGATTGCAACTGGTTCAACTTCATCGAGAACGGCGCCGACCCGGCGCACTTTTCGATTCTCCACCGAGCCGATCCCGACGACGGCACATGGCGCAGTTGGTTTTTTAATTTTAAAGACATTCCGTATTTCGACGCGATCGAGACCGCCTACGGCATGAAGGTCGTGTCGCGCAAACCGGGACCGAGCGCGGATACCGAGTATGTCGATGAAAAGAGCTTTGCGTTGCCGAGCATCTTGCAAATCGGCGATACCGAGTTCACTCACTTCCGCCAGCCGCGCGAGGCTCTGAGCGCAGGATCGCACAACGCGCATTTTATGTTCGTCACGCCGAACGACGATCATAGTTTCACGCTATTTACGGTGAACCATTACACCGGCTCCGACCCGGAGTTTTTTCAAAAATTGGCGCCGAGCCGCAAAGCGGAAGCCAAGGCGGAAAAAAAACCCTACGACCGGCGCAAGTATTCTCCTTTTCGGGGCAACGTGCGCACGGAAGATATCACATGCCAATCAACGCAGCCGCTGCTCGATCGGCGCAAGGAGCAGCTTGGGACATCGGATAAGGGCGTGATTCTGATCCGCAGGATCATTCTCAATGCGATTCGAGCGGTGCAGGAAAAACGCACCCCTAAGGGAGCGCTGAAACGCGAGCAGGCGCAGGAGATGGTCAAGATCGATTCGTTCACCGGTGTGCGCGCGAAGGAAATAAACTAACATGCGATTTGCCAAGATTCTCGAGCTGTTTTCGGCAGCGCTATTCGTTATTCAACTAGGTCTTGGCAGCGCGAGTGCGGCGCCATTGCGCATCGCCTACAGCGCGATCAGCGGCGCTATGTCGTCGCTGTGGGTCGCCCAAGAGGGCGGTTACTTTAAGCGCGAAGGGCTTGATACGGAGCTGCTCTATATTGGCGGCGGCTCGCTTTTGATTCAGTCGATGCTCAGCGGCGAGGTGCCGTTTGCCTATGGGCCGTCGGTGCCGGTGATCAACGCTTCCTTACGCGGCTCGGAGCTAGTTTTGATCGGCAACACCGGCAACGCTTTGGTTTTTTCCATTATGTCGCGGCCGGAGATCAAACAATCGGCGCAACTCAAGGGCAAAAAAGTCG
>VBKX01000633.1 GCA_005879435.1 Deltaproteobacteria bacterium | reverse complement strand
GGTGACGAAGATGTTGCCGCTCTTGAAGAAATGGCTGGGCGGACTCTTGAGCTGCGGCGCGAGGCGGGCGGCGAATTTTTCGTAGTCTTCTTCCATGCGATCCATCATGAAGGGTACCCAGCCGGCGCCGGCTTCGAGGTAGGCGATGCGCAGTTTGGGAAATTCCTGGAAGACGCCTTGGAACATCATGTTGGTGATTTGCAGAAACAAGCCGACGGGATGTTCGAGCATGTGCGCTTCCAGAAAGCTCGCCACGCGGTCGAGGCCCAGATTTTGGCTGACGCCGCCGTGGACGGTGAGCGGCACGTCGAGCCGTTGCGCTTCGTCGTAGATTTCATGAAACACCGGAGAGCCGTAGAGCGGTGTTCGGTTATTGGTCACGGACGGCAACAGTCCGGCTGAAAAACCTAGATCCTTCACACAGCGGCGCAATTCCGCAGCGGCGGCTTTAGGATCTTGCGGTGCGAGCAGTGCGACGCCTTTGAGCCGCGGGCTCTGGCTGGTGAAGCGGTCGTAGAGCCAATCGTTGTAGCCTTGCGCGATCGCCGACGCCCAAGCGGGGAGTTGAATCATTCCAATTGCCAATGCGGACGTCGGATAAAGGACTGCGCAGTCGATGCCGTGTTCGTCCTGAAAGCGAACCCAAGCTTCGGCGTCGGGATCTTCGCGCTTGCCTTTGCGCGCCAGGCCGCGCTGCCAACCGTCGGCGTCGAACATCGGCCAGGTCGAGTGCCAGCTCATTTCGCTAAAATTACCCTTGATGTGAGCGAAGATGTCCTTGTGGTCTTCCATGATGTGCCCGTCTGCGTCGATTACGAATCCCGACATTATTTAGTCCTCCCAGCACTCCGACTTTGGTGTCATTTTGGGGCGCAGCCGAAGAAGCTCGAAATCGTTACAGACGAGATCCTTCGCGCGCTCAGGATGACCAGACAATGAATTCCAGTTTAGCTATTGAAAAAATATCTTCTGGTATTCCTTCTTTTTCGCCTCGAAATCCTCTTTGCCGAAACTATACATCTGCACGAACTTGATTTTATCTGCGTCGGCGAGGGGCGGGTAGACGCCACGGCGATTGACGAACTCGCCGGTGTCGGCCTGTATCTTCATGCTTTCTTCTTCGAGGAAAAAGTCGATGAAAGCTTTGCCGGCATTCGGTCGCGGAGGCTTGGCGCCAAGGGTGATGTATTGACCGTCACCGAGCATCGTGTAGTCGCGAACATAATCGAGACTGGCGCCTTGTTTGTTGTAAGTCAGAACGAAACGCACGAAGGTGATGCCGAGGGGCGTCTCGCCGGTGCCGACGCGGTCGGCCGCAGGGACGATCGATTCGGCGAAGATCGGTTTGGTCGCAGCAAGATCGCGGATGAATTTCTCAGCGCGCGGTTTGGGCATGATCTTATCCAAGCTAGCGAGCCACTGGGTAGTCAACGTATGGCCGGTAGGATGCGGCATGACCAGTTTCCCTTTGTACTCAGGCTTGACCACGTCTTCGAGAGTTTTCGGTGCCTCAGACGGTTTGATCTGATTCTTATCGTAAATGACGCCATAGAGGACGTTGCGATAGCGAGCGCCTAGCTCAGGATCGATGGCGTCTTTGGCGAAGCCTTTGAACGACGGCGACTCATATTTTCCAAAGGCGCCTCCTTTCGCCATCAGACGCATGTGATCGCCGGTCGTCGCGACGACGTCGAACTGCGGCTTGCCGACGCGGTGCTCGCTCAGAACGCGATCGAGGATCTCCGTCGAACCGCCGCGCCAATATTCCATTTGCAGTCCGGTCTTGGCTTCAAACGCTTTTTTCAAGGCGTCCGCTGTAAAAGTTTCCATCGAAGTATAGACGATGACTTTGCCGCCGTCCTTCTTGGCGGCATCGACGAGTTTGGCATTTTGCGCCGACACGCTCTGAGCGCAAAAGAGGGATAGCGAGACCAACAACAGAGCGGTATGCTTGCACATAAATGGGCGATCCTTTCTAACGAAAACTCCGCCGACACGCTAGATTTATATGGCACGAGTTCGCGGCGAGTCAAGTTGAGGTGATGGGCTTGATTTCTTCGAAGTGACGGCGGCTGTTCGAGAGCGAGAAAAGCGCTGTCATCGAGCCTCCGGCTCACTCGCGGTCGGGTCTTCCCATCGTCTGACGATGGGTCAATTTTTTGCCGTCAGTCTTTTGAAAAACCCTTCGCGCTCCAGCTCGTCGACGATGCTTTCGTCGAGGTATTTGCCGATGTTCATGTCGACTTTCACCGCCGGATTTCGCTGCGCGATGATTTCCAGTGTGTTGCGCAAGCCTTCCTGCGACACTCGGGGTGGCATGGAAAAACTTTTAGCAAAGTAATCGTAGGTTTCTTCGAGGCCCTTGGGATTCTTAAATCGCAGCCGCTTGGAGAGTACCGCCAGTCCTTTTTCTCTGCTGGTCATAAACTGGTAGGTGCCTTCGGCGTAGGCTTGCTGAAAGCGCTTCACGACGTCGCGATTTTTTTCGACAAACGAGCGTCGCGCGACCATGACAT
>VBKX01000630.1 GCA_005879435.1 Deltaproteobacteria bacterium | reverse complement strand
GTCCAAGAGCGGATTTGAGGTGAGCAAAAGGCTCCGGCCGGTGTGGGTTAATCTCTTCATAGTGCTGTCGCCTAATTGGGACATACGAAATCTCTCAAAACTCCGCATGAAATTCTCTTCCTCGACTCTGCTTCCGTATTGCGCAAATCTAGAGTCATCTAATATTTACGCTCTTGGTATCGTGATTGCGTTTCTTCCAAAGAGAGGAGGAACACACGATGAAAAAATTGATATCATTAATAGCCATGAGTTTATTGGCGGGTTCTCTGACGATCCCGAGCGGACGAGTTTATGCCAATGAAAACCCGCCGGGCAATCACAGGCAGCGTGAAGAGCTGCGCCGAGATAGGCAACAGCTCGAACAGTTAAGACAGCGGCGTAACCACGAGCTCCGCGAGGGCGATAGGCGCGAAGCGCGTGAATACAATGAGACAACCGCGGCAGATGGGATCGTGACCGTGATCACGATGATTATTATGACTGATTTCTAACCTAACGTTAGCGGGGTGCGCGGAGGGCCGCCAATCCATGGCGGACCCTTCGCGCCTTCCCCGATAAAACCGAAGCCCGTTGAAGTCGTTCAAAACGTTCAATCGCTTTGCTCCGTTCAAGACGTTAACCGACTAACGGTTGTTCAAAGTTCAAGGTTCAATAACTTCTGAGTTCGTTCAATCGTTCGTGGCTGCCGGTGCCGCGCAATCCACCGACGTGCCATGTGTCCACGGTATAATTCTGCCTGGCGTTTAGCATGTACCGGATGGGGCTCAACGATTATAATTCGATTCCTCTTCTAAGAATATTTGGTCTCAAGTCGGAGCGGCTGCCCTTGGAAAATCAGGTCGGATTTATACGGGATGTAACGTCGAAAATGCATCGTACGGTCTCTCTATGTATGCTGAGCGAACTGCTATCTTTAAAGCCATATCGTCCGGGGAAACCGAGATTGTTAAAGACGGCGCTGGTCGTGAAACTCTGACCTGAAAGCGAGCTCGTCACGCTCGATGCAACGCCGCGCGCCCAGGTCGCTTGCGGCGGCATCGGGAAACGTTGTTCATCTAACCCATATCGAAGGAGAAACGTCATGCAAAAAATTAACCCGTGTTTATGGTTCGACCACAATGCCGAGGAGGCGGTGAACCGTTATGTCAGCATCTTCAAGAACTCGAAGATTCTCGGCGTCAGCCGTTACGGCAAAGCTGGAAAAGAGATTCACGGCAGACCGGCGGGATCAGTCATGACCGTGGCGTTTGAACTCGACGGACAGCGGTTTACCGCGCTCAACGGCGGCCCGCATTTCAAATTCAACGAGGCGGTCTCGTTCCAAGTCAACTGCGAGACCCAGGAAGAAGTGGACTATTACTGGGAGCAGCTATCGCAGGGCGGCGATAAAAGGCGCAGCAGTGCGGCTGGGTCAAGGACAGGTTCGGGCTATCCTGGCAGATCGTCCCGACCGCGTTGCCAGAGATGTTGCAAGACCCGGACGGCGAGAAAACGAACCGCGTCATGGTAGTTTTGCTGAGGATGAAAAAGCTCGACATCGCTGAATTGCGGCGCGCCTATGAAAAGGGGTGAGCGTTTTGATCGATGAGCTCGCAAAATATTTGAGCTCGTTCAAAACGTTCAAGTCGTTAACCGACTAAAGCCGTTCAAATGTTCAAGGTTCAACGTTCAAGGACTGATTCGGAGGGGAATTGCACGTTTTGAGAGTTCTCAAAATATTGCAATGAACGTTTGACGCTGCCGCAGGAGGCGGAGGATTCAAGCAGGAGGAGGTGTTAATTTCTCCGCCCGGCCTCGAAATCCGTTCTCGACACTTGGTTGATGTCTGACGATTGCAACGTTATCTTGTGGCGGGTCTTCGCGTCTTCAAAGACGACCGCGCCGCTGTTCGTGCGGTCATAGTCGGTCGTGTAATAAACTTTTCCTGTCGCTTGATCGCTGACCCGATAGTAGGTAGTGCATCCAGCTGCGAACAAAAACAGGAAACAAATACCCACTTGTGTAAGTGTTCCAAATCTTATTGCAGCACCTTCCTTTCACTTTAACTTCGCCACTTTTACTCCGCCTTGTCAACGTAGCCATTCTTGTGCAGCTGAATCGCTACGCCAGGCATTTGGAAAACTTCGCGTGCGGCGGTTCGATCTCTAGCTCCTGGTAATAGTTCCGTCCCAAAAAACTGTCGTACCACGCCGCGTCCAAGCTTTTAGAGGCAGAAAACTGCGACAAACTACTTTTCCGTTGATAGACGGACGCGTCGTATGTTACAAGCCGTTTGTCCCGAAGGTTGCTAGATGACAACGCTTGCGCAGTGTCGAGTATCGCGTCGAGTTAGACCCGACCACCCAACAAAATCCAGGCTAGCCTGTAAAGCCTTCCGGTTTTTGTATGATGCCTGAGTCATTTTCATTGTTTTCTAAAACCGCTCTGAACCCCGCCGCCAAAGAAACAGCTCCAAAGCGTTCGTCAATCCTCTAGGCAGTCCAGTAGATAACGCATCGAGAAAGGCCACACCAGCCGGCGGACTTTAAACGGGAGAACCCGTTCTTTTCACGTTTTCCGGCAGGCTGCGGGACAACGTCTCAATAGACGGCAAGCCTAAGGTTGTTTTTCGTTGGAGAGGCAAGTCGCAATCAAGCGCATCCGCATAGGAGGCAATAAACCATGGAGCAAACAGAGTTAAGCAGGCCACGCAATAGCGCGCTCGCGCTGTTTCTCACCTTTTCGCGGATTACTCTGTCCGGCTTCGGCGGTTTGACGTTCTGGACGCGATACGTACTGGTCGAGCGTGAGCGCTGGCTCACCCAGCGGGAATTTTTGGACCTGTTGGTACTCGCACAACTCCTGCCCGGACCGAACGCGCTCAATCTAACGGTGATGGTCGGCTATCGTTTCGGTCGCTGGACGGGCGCCGCAGCGGCCGTCGCCGGATTCCTGACTTGCCCGTGCCTGGTCGTTATCGGACTGGGCGTACTGTACGAACACTACGGCGCGCTGCCGCAGTTTCAGCGAGCGCTGACCGGCATGTCGATCGTGGCCGCAGGATTGCTGCTCTCCTTCGTTATCAAGTTGGCGACGGTCCTGCCGCGGCGCTTGTTGCCGTGGTTGTTCGGCGCGCTGGCCTTTGTCGGCGTTGGCGTCCTGCGCTGGCCGCTGCCGTGGGTCGTGGCCGCCCTCGCGCCTTGGGCGGTCGCCATCGCTTGGAAAGAGCAATCCTAATGGACCGTGTCGACCTGGGTGGGTGCTTTCTGCATTTGTTAATCCTCTGGTTCGTGGCCATCGGCGGTCCCGCGACGATCTTGCCGGACGTCCAACGCTACGTCGTGGAGGTGCGCCACTTGGTGACGAACAAGGAGTTTGCCGAGTTGTACACGTTGGCGCAGGTGGCGCCTGGCCCCAACGCCATGTACGTCACCCTGATCGGCTGGCATGTGGCGGGGTTGCCGGGTGTAGCCGCGACGACGCTTCCACTTCTAGTCCCGGCGAGCACCCTCACCTTGCTTGTCGGACACCTGAACGAGCGCTATCCCAATGCTCCGCTCGGCCGCGCAATCCGCCGCGGCCTCGCGCCGATCACGATCGGACTGATGTTCGCGAGCGCGACAATCCTGATGCGCGCGGTCAACCACGACTGGCGCGGGTACTTGATGACGCTTCTCACCGTCACCGTGGTCCTGCTCAAGCGATGGAACCCACTGTGGTTGCTCGCCGGCGGCGCGCTGGCAGGCATATTCGGCCTCGTCTGAGCCGCCCAGGTGGATCAAAACGTGTATTCTGAATTTTAGAAGAGTTGAGCGAGTAGAGCGCGGAGAAGATAAACGTCGGGGCGCACGGGCGGGATATCGCCTCGATGAGATCGCCGCGCATTTGCGTGTCCACCATGCCAGGGTGAGCTGCAGACTCAAACAGATCGAGCAATCGAAGGAAAATATTACGCCATTGCAACGCCGATGTGCCATTGTCGTGCCGGCAAACAAAGAATTGAAAAGGTGTGCCTATGCTGACCCATCATGACCGCCCAGAGGCGGTCCAGACGATCTATTCTAGGGAAAGATCGTGGCGGGGAATGATTTTAGTTTTGTTCTTGGCCGTCGCGGCCTTGCCGCAAGACGCCGGCGCGCAGACGGCGAAGGGCGCCGAAGCCAAACCGATCAACTTGGGACTGATCTCGGAAATCAACCAGTCGGCCGTCGAAGAGCATTTTCGTGAGTTTATCCGTTACGTGGCGCGCCGCATCTCGCCCGGCTCGGAAAACCAGGTCAAGCTAGTGATTGCGCCGACGGTCTTCGAGATGGCCAAGCTGCTCGAACAGCGGCGGGTCGACTTCTATATGGAGAGCCCCTATCCGACTTACCGCATCAACTACGTCCATGGCGCGGGAAAAACCCTGCTGCGCCGTTGGAAGGGAGGCCAGGCCGAATATCAAAGCCTCATCATTACCAAACGGGACGGCGGCATAAAGCAGCTCTCTGATCTGCGCGGCAAGACCATCGTCTTCGAAGATCCGGGTTCGACTTCGGGCTATTTCTTGCCCAAGCTGTTTCTTTCGCGCAACGGTTTCAAGCTGGTGGAAAAGCGTGGCTACGATCTTTACGCGTCGCCGAACGAGACCACTTACTTTTTCGTCTACTCGCGGCGCAAGTTGATCGAGTCGATCTTGACAAAACAGGCCGCCGCCGGAACCATCAGCGACGACGACTACGCCTGTCTCGATAAAAAAAGCAAGGCCGAGATCACCGTGCTGAGCCAAACCGAAAAGCTGCCGCGTCATCTGGTTTCGGTCCGCTCGGACTTGGCGCCGCTCATGGTGGGCCGGTTGGAAGAAATCTTGTTAGCGATGCATGAAGACGAAGAGGGCAGGCGAATCTTGAAGAAAATCGACCAGACCACCAAGTTCGACCGTCTGCCGGGCGGCGAAGAAGGGTTGCGCAAAAGACTGCTGGAAATTTTTTTTACGCCGGAGCGAAAGCAAAAATAAGCCGCCGAACATCTACTGAGATGCGTTCAAATCATTCAAGACGTTAGCCGACTGAAGCTCGTTCAAATGTTCAAGGTTCAACGTTCAAGGACGGATTCACAAGGGAGTTGCACGTTTCTGGAATCCGGAAACGTCGAGAGGTTCTCTGAAAGCTGCGGACGATTCAGTGAATATGCCGCCCGTCACGCGGCGCATCGCGAAATCTCTGTA
>VBKX01000629.1 GCA_005879435.1 Deltaproteobacteria bacterium | reverse complement strand
GCGCGTCGCCAAGCCGACTGGGTCGTGGTCAGCGTGCACTGTCACGAGTTTGGCGGTCCAAGTCTGCTGACAGCCGGCAGCCGTGCAGAGCTCGAAGAGCCCGCAGACTTTATTATCGATTTCGCCCACCGCACCATCGACGCCGGCGCCGACATCGTCGTCGGTCACGGACCCCATTTTCCTTTGGGCATTGAAATCTATAATGAGCGGCCGATCTTTTACAGCGTCGGCAATTTGGTTTTTCAAAACGAAACCGTCGGCTTCTTCCCCGCCGACGCCTACGAGCGCTTCGATTTGGATCTCAAAGCGACACCGTCCGACTTCCTCGACGCACGCACCAATGGCGGCAAAAAAGGCCACCCCGCCGAGCCTGCTTACTGGGAAAACATGTTCGCCGTCTGCGAGTTTAGTGAAAACAGGCTTAGCAAAATTAAGATTTATCCGATCGACCAGGGTTTCGGCCGTCCGCGCGCACAACGCGGCAGACCCGTGCTCGCCGAAGGCGAAGTGGCGAATCGTGTGCTTGAACGAGCGCAGAAGTTATCAGCGCGTTACAGCACGAAGGTCGTGATTCACGACGGGATTGGAGTCATCGAGAATTTGTAAGCGGGAGGAGACTACGACTCCGCCAAGATCTCTTTCACCCGTTGGATCACGTCTGGCGGTTGCCTAACGGTCGCGTCGATTTTTCTGCGTAAATCCTCTCCGCTGAGGTAAGTCGTGCCGTTCCAATCGAGGAGTTTTTTCGCTTCGGCGGCGAAGCCGGCGTCTTTTAACATTCGCTCGAAGCTTTCGCGCAGAATCACCAGCCGTTCCTTTGGCACCCCAGGCGGAGCAGCAAACGGGCGATCGAATTCGGTATAAGCGAGCATGACATTCATCAAAATGAGATATGGTTTCGCCTCGGGACGTGCAAGCTCAGCGACCGTGGCGACAGGCGGTAATAGCGCGCTCTTTTCCGGTCCCTGCTGGACGACAAACGTGACGTAATTCTCCGTGACCCATCGGTTCCACAGGGCGCGGATTACCGTGACGTCAGACGTGGCGCGGCAATCTATTTCCCCGCGCTCCATCCCTAGGTCGGTGTCACGCCCCGATTGAAAACCCGTAACATTCTTTATTTTCAGATCGAGAGCTCGCTCAATCAAACTGGCGAATACGTAGCTGATGCTTCCCGTTCCCGACTGACCGAAACGCGGCGGCGTCTTCGCCGCGCGTATCGCGGCAATACTTTTATACTCGGTGTCCGACCGGCAAGCGACCATCATCGGCGCCTTGTTGAAGCTGCCGATCCAGCTGAACTTGCGAAAATCCGCCTTGACCTCCGGCCGCCCCACCATTTGCTCTATGTAGTTCGCGCGGCTTATTGCGGCAATCGTTAGGCCGTCCGGTTTGGCGACGTTGAATAGGTAATTGGCAGCGACGAGCCCGCCTCCGCCGGACATATTTTGCACGACGATGCCCGGATTTCCCGGCATATGTTTGCCCAAGTAGCGCGCGACGAGACGCGCGCTAATGTCCGTGGTCGCGCCGGGACCGCTCGCGACGAGAAATCGAATTGCTTTTCCGTCAAAGAACGATTTGTCCGGTTGCGCAAGCACGGGAAACGGCAAGCTCCACAGCGTCACGCCGGCTACAAAACACATTAGCCCACGTCGAGGTAGGTCGCAGTCACGAATTTTCCGGTACGGCATGTTGATTCCCTCGTCTCATCAATTAGGCAACACGAAGAAGTCCAATTGAGATTCAAAGAAATAATATGCGACCCGTGGAGCACAAAATGAACCGCATCGTTTGTACTAGGTCAATTGATGGCTCGGTGGTAGGAGTGCGCCACTTCACCCAGCCCATTCTCAAATTCACAGTCCCTGCGCCGCCGCATTTCGTCCGGCTAATCTGGAGAATACCACATTGCGTGTCTGTCCCGTGCAGGATGGATAATTGTGGAAGAACAATCCGACGATGTCGCCCGAAGCAAACAGACCTCGGATCGGGTTATTGGAAGTGTTGAGCACCTGCGCTTGCGTGTTGATCTGCAGGCCGCCGAAAGCGAATGTGATGCCGCCGGTGACCGCATAGGCCCAGTACGGCGGCTTATCGATGGTATCGGCCCAGTTGGATTTCTTCGGCGTGATGCCTTCCGTGCAGCGACCGTCTAGTTTCGTTGCGTCGAATGGAATGTCTTTCCGTACGGCACTATTAAATTCACGAATCGTGTGATTCAACACCGCGGGTTCAATGCTGATCTTTTTAGCGAGCTCATCGATTGTGTCCGCTTCGATCGGATGCGAAAACTCATAGTACCGCCTATTCAAAAGCGGCGTCGCCTTTTGATCGTAGATTTGATACGCCACGGCGCCCGGCTGCCCGAGTACTGCCCAACCTGTTTTAGCGTAAGTATAGGAATGACGCGCCTCGCCTTCGTCGAAAAAACGCTGGCCCAACGAATTCACGGTAATCCCGTAAGTGTAACCGTAACGATTCGCCTTGTTGCTGATCTCGACGTCGGGAAATGTCGCGTCGATCGGCGTCGCGTGTGCGCCCTGCCAGTGGCCGGCGGTCTTGGCGCCCAGGTCAATGGCTATCATCAGCACTTCGCCAGTATCATGTTTGCTGCCGCGCACTTTCATCAGGTCTGCGTTGGCACCAAGATAGCGCGCGCGCTTTTCCGCGCTCGCTTGAAAGCCGCCGGCGCAAAGAACCAAAGAATTTGCCCGGATTTCGTATTCTTCATTGGGATCCGAAACGCGCACGCCTTCGATGCGCCGATCGTTACCGAGCAATGCGGCGACACGCGACTCGTAGCGCAGCTCGATGCCCATCTTGGTGGCGATCGCGCGCCACTGCATGAGTTGGTCTAGACCGCCGCCGACTCCGCCTGTCGGATGAATCACCATGCCCGGCTCGAAATAATAGCGGCCGTCTATGATCACGTGGCTGTCGATATCCCATTTGATGCCGACCTCGCGCATCCAGTGAATTGCCGCGTTCGATTGACTCACTAGAACATCCGACAGCTCTTTACTGATTCGTCCACACGTGACCCGTTGTAAATCGCCGTGGAACTGTTCCGCCGTATAGGGCGGGATGTGAAGCTTGTCAAACATCGCGTCGTCCATGTCCGGCAGGAACCGACGAATTTCCTCGGGCCCCGAAAAGACCCAGCGAAATCCCGTATGCGAAAACCGCGCGTTGCCGCCGAACTCGGGCTCCGGCGCTTTTTCGAGCATAACGACCTGCGGCGCGCCGGCTTGTTTAGCAGCGACCGCCGCCTCAAAAGCGGCGCTGCCGCCGCCGACGACGACTACGGGAATGTTTTCAGTTCTCACGATTCATGATCTCCGTATTTGGCGATAGTTGTATTTGGCGTGCGAGTGCTCAGTTTTTCTTATACAGGCTCTGGATAAAACCGGAGCTTTCGAGCTTGTTCATGAACGAGTTATCGATGAGACTCTCGACGCGCACTTCAGCGATTTTTGGGTTGAGCTGAATCAAAAGCTTTTGCAGCCGCTTCATTCCTTCTAGGGTGGTATGCGGCGCGCGTTCATAATTGGAAATCACCGCCTGATAGGACTCCTCGACATCGGCCGGATTGCTCAAGCGCAGGTTCGAGGCCAAAAGCCGACTCACGAGTTCCTTGTTTGCGGGATCGCTGATCATCGCGATCGCCTCGATGGTCGCTTTCAAGTAACCTTCGATCACCGCCGGCTTGGTTGCTGCTGTGCGCCGCGTCGTCACCAGCATGTTTTGCGGCAGGGTTACACCGGCAGCCTTTAAATTATAGAGCAGGGTATAACCCTTATTGGCGTAAAGATCGCCCATCGCGCCTCTGAGCGTTGTTGCGTCTACGCTGCCGCTCTCGAGCGCCAGGCGCCGGTTCATTTCTGTCCCCGGTATCGTCAGAAAGGCAATCTTCGATTGAATCGGATCGACGCTGAGACCCTGGAGCGAAAGCATCGTAACCAGATGCGACGTCGATCCCGGACCGCTGATTGCGATCCGTTTGCCGTGGAGGTCTTCCGGCTTCTTGATCTCTGGTCGCGTATTAAGACGGAAGTCCAGTTTTTGATTAAAGTTGGCGATACCGATGACATCCGCACCGCTCAATCCGGCATTGACGAGGTGGCCGGGACCGACGATCGCGGCGTCGATCTCACCGGCAAGCAACGCAGCGATGGCCAGCGGATTGCGCGGCATAAGAATGAACTGCATGTCGAGGCCATATTTTTTGAACAAGCCACGGTCGCGCGCCACCCAGACATGGGTCATGCTCTCGCTGGTGACGCTGGAGGACAGGTTTGATTTGATTTGCCCGACTGCGCGCCGTGGAGCAATGAAAGGGAGTAGCAATCCGAGTGAGGCGATGCCAATGAACGTCAGGCGCCAACAGAATCTTGCAGCTGGCCAATTCGTCACGGCAGTCACCTCGCCTCGCGCGCGGCGCAAAGCCCGCGGCAACGGTCGCCACCCTCCCCTATTCCCGGGGAATGTGGAAATTGCGAGAGAGCCGCGCGCTGATTTCCAGCGCTAGCTATCCTTTTTTTCACCCAGCGGCACAACGTTCTGGAAACCATGCTCGGAGATATCAAAATAGTTTCCATCCGGATCGGAACCGCGGGTCTCGGCGTAGGGCCGGCCGTTGGGGCGCGACTTGGGTAATTTGTTAGGATTGATCTTCTTCAATCGCTCGACGATTTTCTCGCCGCTCTCGACCTCGAAGCCGAAGTGGTAAAGACCGTTGGGGGCTTGTTGTTCGTGGTTCGGCAGGATGGCGAGGTTAAAATAACCGTCGGTAAGAAAAATCGCGCCGCCTTCGTTTTTTTCCTTGTGCAGCATCTGCATTTCGAAAACGTCCATGTAGAACGACGCGAGCTTCCCCGTGTCCTCTGTCCGAATCGCTAAGTGACGTAACTTGGGCATAATGACCTCCCTTTGAAGCGTTAGATTGCTTCACCCTTAATCCTCTCGGGTTGGAGATGTCAAGGAATGTGATCCTACGTGGGACAGGCTGCGAGGTAAAATCCAGCTTACGGTGCGATGAAAGACCGTTGCCTGTGGCATACGGGACGACAAGCCGCGCGGTCGTACGCTAGTTCAGCGCCAATTCGATCTGGTCGCGGTCTGTGATCATCGGTACCATCGCGTCGCGGATCGCTTTCTCGCTGACTTCGCCGAAGCGCTCTTTAAACCGATCGAGCGGCACGACCGCTTTAGCCATCGCGCGATGGCCGCCGGCGCTGCCGATGTCGTCGTAGAGCCGTTTCATGATGTCGCCGGCGCTCTTGACGTAGCCAACGTTGCGCACGCAGATGACGACGCGGTCTTTTACCAAGCCGGAAACCACGCTCCAATCGACCCCTTCGATTTGCAGGCAAAACTCGGCGATCTGCGGAATCACGTCCTCGCGATTGACTTCGCCGAGGTGAATCACCGCGACACCGCTATCAACCTGCAGCCGGCTCAAGGCTCGTCCCATCGCCTCGAGATCCTCCCGTGGCAATGCCGGTCTCTCGATGCGAGTGATCATCGCTTTGTTGGCGATCGGATATAGGAAATTGAACGCGCTCAAATCGGCGCGGTTACTGCCCCTTTCAAGAAACAGCGTGTCGGTTTTGATGCCGTAAACCAAAGCCGTCGCCAGCCGCTGCGATGGCTCCATGCTGGCCGCTCTCAAATATTCGGTGAAGATAGTCGAGGTCGAACCGTAACCGCTGCGCAGATCGGCAAACCGCGCCTTGAACGAAGCGCGTTTCGGATGCTGGTCAACGACCAGATCGACTCTTCCCAGCGTTGCGCCAAAATAAGGCGGTTGGACGTCGACCAAAGCCAACCGGGCGCCATCCTTGTGGAGATCGTTATACGAAATCCTATCGATTTGGATATCCAGCAAGCGAATCATGGCGAGATTCTCCGGCCGTGTGATGCCGCCAAAAGTTACGATCGGCGTCGTGGCCCGATTTCGGCCGAGCAGCTCGCGCAGCGCCAATGCGCTGCCGATGGCGTCCGGGTCCGGATCGTGCTGCAGCAAGATGTGGATCTTCTTACCGTCTTCGAAAAGCGAGCGGACGCGCTCGACTTTTTTTATGTTCATCGTGTCGAGGAGTTGCGCCGCACAAAATTCTTGGAAGATGTCGGCCAGCTGCAAATGGCGCAGCAACGGATCGGCGGTTCCTTTCTTGCCGTTGTTACCGGAAGTCAGGGAAACGATTGAAACCCTTTTGTCCAAGGTTCGCAGCAGGCGGCATATGCCGTCCTGGATTTCGGTGTCGCGGATAAAGACAATGGCCTGGTCGACGTAGTGCAGTTTGAGCTTTTTATACGTTTCTTCCTTCAGCAGATCGCCCTGGGACACCTTGCCGCCTTGGCGCTTGATCGCGCGGGCCACAGCATCGGACGGAACCAAATAGCGGATCTCGCCCTGCTCCGTCGCGACATTGCGCATAAACTGAAATAATAGATCGTCCTCGCAAATAGCCAGGTACTGCATCGAGATAGTCCCCAAGTTGGGAGCTATTAGGCGCGTTCTACCAAAGCGGAATTTGGGGAATGGTCACTTATTCACACGGGTTGGAGTCTAGCATCAAGGTTTTGCCAATACTAGGGCTCGTAATCGGCCTCGGCGCGGGCGATTTTAGACCTGCGGCGCTCAACCTGTCGCTGATTCGTCTTGAATTTGGCTCAAACCTACCGGCAGTCCACCCAAGCATTTAGCCACCAGACCATCCCAAGCCTTTCCTGAGAGCCGTCTGCTTGCCCGACCATTGAACTTGGTCCAGTGACAACTTGATCCTTCCGCGAAGGACCCATATAAGCTAACGATAAGGGATGCCGGTGCAAGGCATGAACAGATGATCAATAGCGGCGAAAGAGGATTCGGATTACCTAAATTCAGCTCAGCCGAGCGCGATCGGCGCTGGCGCCGCGTGCGCGAGCTCATGCGGCGAGAAAAGCTCGATGTCATCATTGGTTTTCCCAATCAAAGCCACTGGGATCAGTTTCAGGCCGACATTCGCTATCTAACTCATATCGGCGGCCATCAGACCGAAGTCGCTGTGGTTTTCCCGCTGGTCAGCGAACCGACGGCTTTTGTCCGCGGCGGTAACGAAATCGAATGGTGGAGCATCGCCCAAGACTGGCTCAAAGACATTCGCCCGTCGCGCCGCTCGTGGAGTCCGCCGCTGATCGCGCGCATGAAAGAATTGCAACTAGACAACGCTCGCATCGGCGTCAGCGGCCTAAGCGGCTTGCTCCGCGCCCCGGAAGGAACCGTGGTTGTCGGCATGCTCGATCAAGTGCGTCAAGCGTTTCCCCGGGCGCAATTCGAAAACGCGACGGAAATTTTGCAAGACGCTCGTTCGATCAAAAGTCCCGAAGAAGTCGCCTGGATGGAGCGCGCTGCGGAAATACTCGACCAAGTCGTCGCCGCGATTCTCGCAAGAGCAAAGCCAGGCGTCATGGAAAACGAAATGGTGGCGACGATCTGGCAAACGATTATCGCCAACGGCGGCGATTACCCATCGATGACCCACTGGGGCGCCGGCGTCAATGTCCCATGGGCTTGCCGCATCGCACCGCACCGGCCGCTCATGGCCGGCGATATGATCAATACCGAGTTGGAAGCCACCGATCTGAAACGCGCCTTTGAGGCCAGCGTGAAAGTTTTTGACGAGCTGGTTAAGTTTATGAAGCCGGGAGTGTCCTATCGCGCAGTGATCGCCTTTTATCAGAAACTCGTGCGCGAAGCGGGATTCATTCCGAAGGGAATGTTGCTGCACGGCCGAGGCATCGGCGAAGACCGGCCGCAGATCACCGGCGAAGTCGAAGGCGATATGTACACCAGCGCGACTTACACCCAGCACCTCGATCTGCCGCTGGTCGAAGGCAACGTCTTCGTCCTCAAACCGGGCGCGATGCCGGGCGACGCGCCCGATTCGATCCGCTGCGGCGACACCGTGGTAATCGAGAAAGCGGGCGCGCGTCGCTTGGGCAAAAGAGAATTCAGTTTTCCGGAGATTAATTGAGAGCGAATGACTTGCGCACAAATTACTTCGTCAAAAAAGCTGACCTTTCGCGCGGGTTTCTTGTAACTTGCCCGACAGCTGGCAATTTGGTTTGGGAGGAAGCGTGTCATGGTTGCAGAAATTCGCTACGGCGTTGAATCCATCGATCACATCGCGATCCCGGTACGCGATCTGCCGGTAAATCAGAAGTTTTATGTCGAAGTACTCGGCCTAAAATTCAAGACCACGCGGTGTAATCCGGATGGCAGTCCGCGCCAGACCTACGTGCTTGCCGGCAACAAGATCATCGGTCTCCATCTGCCCGGCATCAGCGCCGGGCCTTCCTCCAGCGCGGCTCCGCGGATCGGCGTGAGCGTCACGATCGAGCGTTTCCAACAGGTCGAGCAGAATCTAAAGCTCGCCAAACATACTTTCCGCGGCCCGATCGAGCATTCGACCGAGGCGTCGTTAGCGCGCTCGATTTATTTTGACGACCCGGATGGCAATCACTTGGAGTTTTGCGTTAGGCGCAGCGAACCTTTGAGCGAATGCATCAGTCACACGGTTTTTGAAGCGTGCAATCTGAAGAAAACGCTGACCTTCTACACGGAAGTTTTCGGCACGGCGGTGCCACTGGCGTGCGGCAATGAAACGCTGATACCCGTGCAAAGCGGACAGATGATCGGCCTGGTGCAGGTCGACGAAATGTCCGAGCGCAGCAAAAAGCACGGCCGCGGTTGTCATATGGCCATGGACGTACCCCAGGATGATTTCGACTCGATGGTGGCACTGGTCGAACGCTACGGCGGCAAGACGCAAGGCGACAGACGCGCCGAGGACGGACTGAGACCCGAAGGCGAGCGGAGCATTTACTTTTTCGATCCCGACAATAATCGTCTGCAGATCACTGCCCATGTGCCGAATCAAACAGATGAGCTGCTCTCCGACGAGGAAAAGTGGCGCCGCATCATCACCAGCCGCAAGGAGCAAGGCCGCGGCTTAAGTCGCTGGGAGTCGGG
>VBKX01000632.1 GCA_005879435.1 Deltaproteobacteria bacterium | reverse complement strand
ATGAAGATACAGATTCGGATTGGCTTTCGTTCGTCTGAACAAATTTCAGGGAGGGCAAATTTATGGCGATCGGATTATCTCATGGCGGTACAACGATCTACACCTCACCGTTTCCCTCGAAAGAAATTTTGGTGGGAACCCGTGAGGGCGTTGTCACCCTTGCGCGCGACGGTTCGGCGACGGATTGGAAAGTCATTCACCGCGCGATGACTGACAAGCATATCAGCGCGATCATCAAGGAACCGGAAAGCGGCTTGACCTTCGCCGGAGCTTTCCACGGTTCCGTGCACGCGAGCGCTGACGACGGCAAGAGCTGGGAATCGCGAGACACCGGCCTGACGCAAAACGATGTGTATTCACTCGCGGCCCAGCGCATCAATGGCCGTGTACGTCTATTTGCGGGAACCGAGCCGGCGCATCTTTTTATCAGCGACGATCTCGGCGCTAACTGGACTGAGCTGCCGTCGCTCCGATCTGTGCCGTGCGTACCCAAGTGGAGCTTTCCCGCACCGCCGCACATCGGACACGTGAAGCATATTAACTTCGATCCCGACCACCCGACTACGATTTACGCATCCGTCGAAGTCGGCGGCTTGCTTCGAAGCGCCGACGGAGGAGAGCACTGGGAGGAATTCTCAGGGCTTTACGAAGACGTGCACCGGCTGATGATCCATCCACGCAATCCGCGATTTTTGTACGCGGTCACCGGGCGAGGACTCTACACCGGTCCGGATGCCGGGGCTCGCTGGGACCAGTGGACACGCCGAGAGGATGAAATCGGCGGCTACCCGGATGGCTTCGTCTTTCGTCCCTCTGATCCAAAAGTAATGCTTATGACGGCGGCGCATGACGCCCCAGGGACTTGGCGCACGACGCATTTCGCCGGCGCGCGCATCTCGCGCAGCAAAGACGGCGGGCGCACCTGGGAAATCTTGCGCAACGGTTTGCCCGACCGCTTGCAAGCGAGCATCGAGGCGTTTTGTCTTGAGGAAGCCGGCGAGGCGGCGCAAGTATTTGCCGCAACTACGTCGGGCGACGTGTTTCGTTCCGAAGATATGGGCGATCACTGGCAGAAAATCATCAGCGGCCTCCCGGCGATCTCCAAGTCCGGTCACTACCGGAATCTCGTCGCCGCGTGACTTCCACTCCGGCTGCGTCGGGTGATAAATCGCCCGACGCAGCGAATTTTCCTCGACGCAGCCCCACCCTCATTCGGCATACTGTTTGCGCGTTGCGCCAAATTAAACCACCCTCGGTCAAGCCCAAGGGTTTTGAAATTGTCGTCTGGAAGTTGACTCCCGTTTCCGTCGTTCCGGCGCATGCCGGAATCCACGCAATTTCTGAACTCACGCCGAGAATCAAACTGGATGCCGGCCGGAGTTTATCCTGAGACTTCCGAAGGACCGCCATGACAAACTTTCGCTTCGACTGATGGAGAGGGATTTCAACCACTCCGAGAGGGACATTACCGCGCAACCCGTTAGAACACCGGCCGCGAATTGAAGCCCCGAAAATTTAGTGATAGACGAAACCATCTATGTCCAAGCATCGAGTTACCGTAGACACGGGGGGAACGTTTTCTGACTTTGTCTTTTTCGACGAAGACACGGGCGAAATCACGATTACAAAAGTCCCGTCGACACCGAAAGAACCGTTTCAGGCGGTTTTGAACGGCGTGAAGGAACTGATCGATCAAGGCGTGTCGGCCGGTGATATATCCTTTTTTTGCCACGGCACCACCGTCGGCACCAACGCTCTCCTCGAAGAGAAAGGCGCCAAAACCGGACTCCTCGTCACCCAAGGTTTCCGCGGCATCTATGAAGTCATGGAGCAGACGCGCGGTTACGGCCCGGCGACTTACGATCTTTTCTTCGAGAAGCCGCGCCTGCTCGCGCCACCGTATCTCACCGAAGAAATTCCCGAACGCGTCGACTTCCGCGGCAACGTGCTCAAGCCGATCGACGTCGAAACCTCTCGCGCGGCCGTGCGCAGGCTCAAGAAGAAAGGCGTGCAATCGGTCGCCGTTTGCTTTCTCTTTTCGTTTTTGAATCCGGCGCACGAGCTCAAGATCAAAGAGATCTTCGCGGAAGAATTTCCCGAAGCGCGGCTGTCGCTCTCCTACGAGGTCCTGCCGCAGATCCGCGAGTTCTATCGCCTGAGCACGACGGTGATCAACGGGTACATCCAACCGGTCATGGCAAATTATCTAAGCCGTCTCGAAAACCGCATGCGCGAGATGGGCGTGACCACACCGAAACTTTACATCATGCAATCCAACGGCGGCGTGTCGACGTTCAAAGGCTCCGGCGAAAAACCCGTTGCCACCGTGCTCTCCGGTCCCGCCGGCGGCGTCATCGCGTCCATGGGCACCTGCGAGCGGGTCGGCATCAACAACATCATCACCTTCGACATGGGTGGCACGAGCTGCGACGTCGCGCTCATTCATCAGGGCAATCCGGTGATCACCACCCAGGGCAAAATCAATATGCGTCCGATCGCGCTGCCGATGCTCGACATCCACACCGTCAGCGCCGGCGGCGGGACGATCGCGCGCATCGACGCCGTGGGTGGTTTGCAGGTCGGCCCCGATAGCGCGGGCGCCGATCCTGGTCCAGTGTCTTACGACCGCGGCGGCGAAAACATCACGATCACCGACGCCAATATTGTCACCGGAGTTTTAGATCCCGACCATTTCCTCGGCGGCAGAATTAAGCTCAACAAGCCCAAGGCGGAAAAACTGCTCGAGGAAAAAATCGCCAAGCCGCTCAAGCTCAACCTGCTCGAAGCCGCCGACGGTGTGCTGAAAATCATTAACGTCAAAATGGAGGAAGCGATCAAGGCGGTCTCATCGGCGCGCGGCTACGATATCCGCGACTTTACGCTGGTCGCCTTCGGCGGCGGCGGACCGATGCACGCGGGAAGAATGGCGCTCGATTTAGGGATTCCTTCCGTCCTGATTCCACTCACGCCGGGAGTTCATTCGGCGCTCGGTTTGTTAATGTCGGACGTCAAGCATGATTACGTGCGCTCGAAGCTCGTCGGCCTCGACGAACTGGACTTAAACGACATCAATGAGCTGTTCGATCAGCTGACGGAGCAGGCGAAAGCCGAGTTGCATGACGAAGGTTTTAGCGACCACGAGATCAAGATCGAACCCTATCTGGATCTGCGCTACGCCGGCCAAGGCTACGAGCTGACCGTTCCCTGCATTATGCCGCCGCTAAAAAGGGAAGACCTTAAAGTGATGCGCCAGCGCTTCGACACAATGCATGAGCTAAACTCCGGGCATAAAGCCGAAACCGAGCCGGTCGAACTTGTCAGTCTTCGGTTGATTTCCCTCGGACTGGTGCCGCAGGCCAAACTGTCGCCGGGAAAAATTACCGGCCGCAAAATCGACGAAGCCAAAACCGGCGAGCGCCAGGTTTTCTTCGGCAAAGAACACGGCACGCTCACTACGCAGATTTACAAGCGCGACCTCTTCGAACCCGGGCATAAGCTCAGCGGCCCGGCGATCGTCGAACAGTTGGACACGACCACCGTGATTCATCCCGAGCAGGAAGCGACGGTGGACGAATATCGCAACATTATCATTCGCGAGAAGACATGATTATCCTTAACCGCGGAACCATTGGAACGAATGGAACAATTGGAACCGTGACGGTAATGTTCCAATAGTTCCAAACGTTCCAATCGAGGCTAGAGGTTATATGCCAACGGTGGATCCCGTAACTCTACAAGTCATTCAAGCGCGTCTCGCCGGCATCGTCCAGGAGATGCAGAACTCGCTGTTCCGCACCGGTTACTCGACGATCATCCGCGAGTCGCAGGACGCGAGCTGCGCGATTTTAAATCGCCAGGGCGAAGTCGTCGCCCAGCATGTTGTGTTACCGCTCCATATGGGCGCTTTCCCGGCGTGCGCCGCGGGCATTCTAAAAAATTACATCGATGACGAAGTGCACGAAGGCGACGCGTTTATTACCAATCATCCCTACCTCGGCGGCAGCCCGCACGCGCCGGACATGGCCGTGCTCTCGCCGATTTTTTTTCAAGGCGAATGGGTCGGCTTTGCCGCCAACCTGGCGCACAAAAGTG
>VBKX01000631.1 GCA_005879435.1 Deltaproteobacteria bacterium | reverse complement strand
CGGTGCCAGAGACATATTGCATGCGTGCGAACTGCTTTCCGTCTGCAGCCGAGCCCTGCATGATCTCGGCACCGGCGGGCGATCCCTCTTCTTCAGCACCCCATGGACGGTCGTGGGGATCAAGGCCGCGTGGCGACTGTTGTTCGAAGCTGGGGTCCTGGACGAGGTTGACGCCTGATGCGCTCGCTTGGAGCATGTATGCAAGTACACCACATACCAGAGCCGTTGCGGGTAACATGCCCAAAATGATTTTTTTCATACTTCTAATTATATCGAACTGTGATCGGGCAATCAGTCGCACAACGATCATTAGGCTTTGCAATAGTGATTGTATATTGTCAGATTTCCGACACAAGAGAGTTTTGATTAAAAGTGAGCCCTTCGCTTAGAACCAGCGCTGCCGAAGTAGGAGTGAACGATGGCGATTGATCTTCAACAAAGTATTCTTTGCGACGTATGCAGCAACGCCGGGCGCGGAGTGAAACTGCCGGGCAAAAAGATTTGCCTGGACTGCGCGGGCAACGACCCGGAGCTAGTTCGTCAGATCGTTCACCACGTCATCGCCGAGATGGCGCAGAAGCGCGAAGAGGAAATCAAAGCGGCGAGCATCAAGTGACGGCGGCGAACTTCCAGGTGTGCTCGATATTCGGATTCACGGGGAGCCGCTGCGATGATTTACGGTGTCAGCAGGGCAGTGACTTATTTGAACCTATTTCTACGAGGCGCGTGCGATGGGCCACCGGGCAATAGTAGAAGCCGTCGGAATTACGGAGCAGTTCAAGGCCACATGGGTTTTGATTGACAATCACCCGGCAGGTTATCACTCGGGGAAGCACCTTGAGGGCCGTGCACTCCGCACAAATTTTGCCGTCCAGCGGATTCTTCGAAACGGCATAATTACTTGTAGGCCACGTCGCGCAGTTGAAATGGGAATGCCAAAGGACGCTGCCAATCAATTGTCGATACTCTGGCATAGGTGCACCGGCCCGATGCGATGTGATGAAGTCATTCTATGCAGTCAGATTTCCGCCTCAAGGGGGTTTTGATAAAAAAGGGAACCCGTCAGAAACGACGCCTACGCGCAGGCGCTTTCCAGACGAGTTGAGAATATTTTTTGGCCGTCACGGCGCGGGAACTACGGGGAGGGGTGGGACATCTACTGCCGCGATCTCGCTGATGCGCTTGTTCAGGTGTGTATTTAGGATGTCAAAGATCGCCTTGGCAATACTCGCCGTTTCAAACATAAGAGTGCCGAGGTAGCCGCTGCCTCCCTCAGGTTTAATTACCAAATAGACTCTATCGGGTGGAATGAGTTGACTCAGATAGACTGCATCAAGAATTCCAACCTCTCCAGTCACACGGCGTGCTGCTCGTACCGAACGTCTGCAGCCATTCCGACGGCCACGTTCATACCCCATCACAGAACATGAATGGGTGATTTCGAAGTTCCATGATTCGGGAATTATCACGACCATTCGGCTTTGCAACTGGCCTTTAGGTTAGGTTCAGTGTGAAAAAAGGACCCGATAACTCGCTAGGAATTTGTCGTCTCCAATGGGGGCTCGAATCAGAGTTTCCCTACGCTCGGCGAAATTTTTCTTCCACAATTGGCTTTAAAGGCACGATCTCGGGCCGGTTGATGCAAAGGTATCGGCCTTTTCCATTAGCAAGACGTCGATCATACATTTGTCGGATATTTGACAACCCCCCTTGAATCACCCTGTTTTCTAGGTCCTAAATAGGACATGGGGTTGGCTAGGAAACTTTGATCGTTTGTCGTTGATGGCATGGACTGCCATCTCGAAACGACAGAAGAACCATATAGCCGATTAATTGGCCTGCGGGTCTTTAAATGTCCATTGGGACATAGATCGTATGGATACCGTGTTAGCGTTAGTGTCATCGAATGCCGCCGAAGTGTCGCTGGTGATACTTGGCATTTTGCTAGAACGTGCTCGCAGTGGCCTAACGACAATTTTGTGTCCGTCGGATACCTTCCCCCCAAAGCTATAGTTTGCAATGAGTGTTTCCCAAAAGCCGTTGATGATTCACTTCCCAATAGCCTGCAAAGAGCACGCGATCAACTTGACCCAGGAGGAGTTCCACCCTCCACGAATCTTCTCGCCGATACATTAAAGCCCGTGGACGGTGTGTCAGATTTCCGACACAAAAAAGATTTTTAAAGTTTACAGCGAATATCCTCGCTTTTTGCCTAT
This sequence comes from Deltaproteobacteria bacterium, assembly GCA_005879435.1. Taxonomy (GTDB): domain Bacteria; phylum Desulfobacterota; class Binatia; order UBA9968; family UBA9968; genus DP-20. The sequence continues at coordinate 1,369 of VBKX01000631.1, read as the reverse complement.
CGAAGCCTAACTCACGCTCTATTAACTGTTTGAGCTTGTCCCACCGGGGCGACAGGACAGGAAGCCCGAACCCGAACCATCATGGGGGGCGGCAAATATCACCACACACCGCGGAACTTTGGCGCGAGCCGAGCGCTGCTAGAACGGTCCACGCATTGTGTATCACTTCGAGAGAAATGGCGTCACGATCAACGGAACTCATAGCCCGCACTAGAGAAGTCGTCGCACGTGCTGAAGCCCTCTCGGGTAGAATTACCCCTCGTCGACGAAATTTTTCTTTCATAATTGCATTTAAACGCACGATCTCGGGCCGGTTGATGGCCGAGCACCGGCTTTTTTCATCGGCGAAACTCGAACGGGCGATCAAAGAGGTGGGCATCAAGTGACGGCGAACTTCCAGGTGTGCTCGATATTTTGGTTCACGGGGAGCCGCTGGTCGAGCGGCGAAGCCAGACACCGGCGATTTGCGCTCGTGCAGTGGAGCGGCGTTAGGGAACTGTGTTCCCGCCTGGGCAATTGATGAAAATTTCAAGTTCGGGGCTGTACAGATAACGGAAAGTCGATGGCCGATCCTTAGCGAAGATGTCCGAATAACAGGCGACTCCCAATAAAAGGAAATACAATCGTGGAGGCTTGGAGAGTATCAATTGCGCTCGTTCTTCCGTGATCGGCCCTACGTCAAAGGAAACTTCGGTCCACTGTCCCGGCGGCAAGAACAGCTCTCCGATGGTTTCAGCGTTCTCTATGTGCCCTTCCTCTGCCGGATTTCGTCCGAGTCCTCGTCGTCCCACTCAACTTCGTCGAGTGCCGCCTTCATCGCTTTCTTGAGTTCGGCGATGTAGTTTTCACGGACACCAGTCCATAACGCAACGGCAGTGAGCAAATAGGGAGAATCCGGTAGTTGCGGAAAATAGTCTAAATGGCGAAGCAGTCACAAAAAAATCGGCGGAGAGCAGCGCGATTCTTGAAAACCGGCGTCCACTTCGTGGACCGCAAGTTCGAATCTCGCCCCTGCGCCATTCAGGTTGAACCTTCGAAGTGTTCCGGTTGCTTCGAGCGTCTTGAAGCAATGGAGTGATAGGGTGGTGCTCCTTGTGCTTGCGGAAACTCCGGCGCTCTGTTTACCTACTTGAAGCGAGTCGACAAAAGGATGGTGGTGCATGGCGAATGGTGCGGCAGCGTCATTACAGTTTCTCGGGGCGGCGGGAGGTGTCACCGGATCGAAATATTTGTTTTCGTACGGCGATGATCAGGTTTTGATCGATTGCGGGTTGTTTCAGGGGTTGAAGGAACTGCGGCAGAGAAACTGGGCGGCGCTGCCGATTGATCCGGCGCGGTTGCGTGCGGTGATTCTGACGCACGCGCATAT
>VBKX01000635.1 GCA_005879435.1 Deltaproteobacteria bacterium | reverse complement strand
CCGTTGCCGAAGAGCAAGAGCTTGTTGCCGCTTTTAAACGCCGCGACGATGGCCTCAATAGCCTGGGTCAGCGCTTCAAGATTGTCGCGCAGAAAAGCTTGCTTGACACGGATGCTTTCGTCGAACGCTTTGACGAACGTTTCCTTCATGCGATTGTCTCATAGTGCTTGGCCATTTGGCTCTGCAACCCGAGCCGCGTTAGCGCTTCTTCGAACCACTGGCGCACGACCGGCTCTTCGTCGGCGTATTCGATTTGCGCGCCGCCCTTTTTGCGGTCGACGGCGCCTTGATAGCGTGGGCGGACGCCCTGATATTTCTTGCTACCGAAGGCGCGCAGCGCCAAATAGCGCGCCGGTTTGGCGCCGGCGTTGAAGTGCTGGTGCCACCAGTTTTCCGGCGGCACGACCATGCTGCCCTCGTGCCATTCGTACTTTTTAATCGGCGCGCCGTCCGGCCATATGAGCGAATAGCCTTCGCCGCCGAGGATAATCACATGTGCTCCTGCGCCATGGCGATGGGCTTTCTTGTAGGTGCCGACGGGGAATTCTGAAATATGACAGGCGGTGGTGTTTTCCGATAGCTCGAATTTAATGTTGCTGCCACCGGCCCCGCGCTCGTTGTAGTCGAGCAATTTGAAACTGCGCGCGTCGGGCACGAAATTGGTCTCCCAAACGTTGCCGATAAATTTGAATCCCTTGAGATCGCCGGCATATAAAGTTCCCTCGCCGTTGAAATAATTTTGCCGCGCGTCAAATCGGTCGGCGAAGGCGAAGTCGTTGTGGAAAATAAAATCTAAGTTATGCAGCAGATTGATCATCGTCGGCGCGGTGGTGACGGCCAGATAACGCGCCGGCTCACTGCCGCTGCCGTTAAAAAGCTGGTGCCAGGTATTGAGCGGCGGTGAAAACAGTGAACCTGCCTGCCATTCAAAAGTCTGCTTGCGCTGTTCGTGGTTCCAAACCGTCGTCGCGCCGCGGCCGCTGATGATGTAAATCGTCTCTTCGAACAATTGGCGCTGCGGTTTGAGGCTCTTGCCGGGAGCGATTTCACAAATGTAGCAATTATTGACCTGTCCCGCGCCTTCCATCTGCAGGAACGCGCCGTTACCGCCCTTGCGCTCCCACCCTTCCAGTTTTACGTGACGGATATCTTCGACGAAAAAAGTCCTGATGACGGGAATGCCTTCGCCTTCGACCCATTTTTCATAGCTCGACTTGTTGCCGTCCGCCGCGGTTGCGACGGTTTCAGATGCTTGAGGTTTAGTCACGTTTACTCCGAAATGAATCGACGATTGATTTTTACCATAGGGTCCGCGGCGATGAAAGCAGAGGTTAGCTGCGATAAAAGGCTAGGATTTTGTCTACGATCAGTTCCTGCTGTTGCCGCGTGAGCTCAGGATAAAGCGGCAGGGCTAAAACCTGACTAGCGGCGCGCTCTGCTTGAGGAAAGTCACCGGGTTTGTATCCTATACTCGCGAAACAGTTCTGTAAGTGCAGCGGCAACGGATAGTAAATCTCACTCTGAATTCCTTGCTCGGCGAGAAACTGTTTGAGTTCGTCGCGTCGGGTCGCGCGGATTACATAGTTATTGAACACATGCGATTTATCTTTGCTGAGCGGTGGAATGCCAATGAGTCGTTTGCCGACCAATTCGCTTTCATCGATTAATCGGCGATAGGTCTCTGCCCGTTGAATTCTCTGCTCGCACCATTCTTCAATATATTTTTGCTTTACGGAGAGCACGGCGGCCTGAAGGGAGTCGAGACGGGAATTGATGCCGATTTCTTCATGGTGATACTTGGCACGCTCGCCGTGCATCCGGAGCATTTCAAGTTTTTCAGCGACCTCCGCGTCGTGGGTTGCTATCAGGCCGCCATCGCCGAAACCGCCTAAAGTTTTAGTCGGGAAAAAGGAAAAGCAACCGAGAGCGCCAATCGTGCCGGCAAACCTTTCTTTGTCACCGACCGATGCTCTGGCGCCGCAAGCTTGAGCGACATCTTCGACAATCTGAAAATGGTATTTCCGGGCCAGCGCCGTTAATTCGTTCATGGCGCAGCACTGGCCGAACAAATGCACGGGTAGCAAAGCGCGAATCCGCAGGCCAGTTTCGAGATCTACCGTTTGGCCGTCGCGCGGCCGACCGCGCGCTTCGAGGAGCTTTCCTAGTCCGTCGACAGAAAGCAGATACGTGTCGGCATCGATATCGACGAATAAAGGCTTTGCCCCGAGTCGGACAATGGACGAAACCGTCGAAAAGAAAGTGAACGTTGTTGTGATAACCGAGTCGCCGGGGCCGATGCCGAGCGCCATCAGTGCCAGAAGTAGCGCATCGCTGCCGGAGGCGACGCCGACGGCGTGCGTACAGCGCAGGTACGCTGCCATCTGCTTTTCGAACCGCTTTACAGCCGGGCCGAGAATGAACTGCTGAGATTCATTTACTTCGTCGATGGCCTGGCGCACCTCGTCGCGAATTTGGCGGTACTGAGCGCGCAAGTCGATGATTGGGATTTTATAGGGTGCGGGGCTAGACACTGGTTTTGACCGCAGGAGATTGGCCTTTCAAGGCGTTTTCGGCGACTTCGGCGAGGAGCTGATCATGATCGTGGTCGAGAGCGAAAACGCGGAACTGGACGACCTTGGAGGGAATGAATTCAAACAGCTCGGCCAGCGACTCCTTGGTAATTTCTCCGCTGGAAGGATCGAAAATGTGAATTTGCTTCTTGCCCATGGAAAAAGGATTTTCCGGGCGCGGATCCTGGGTCGCCATGTCGACGCGAAAGATCAAGTCTCGCGACGGCGCGGGAAGCGCGCCGCGAATGCGCTTTTCCCAGTCGGTGTCCTGAATCAGCGCCACGCCGTAACGCAGCTCGTTCAAAGAGAGCGTGCGGTCGTAGGCCATTTTCCATTTGACCTCGCGGTGCAGCACGGTTTCCCATTCCTTCGCCAACGCTTCGAGATCTCCCTTTTGGCGGCGCCAGCGCGACACGTCTTCGAGCAAAGACCAGTCGGTCAAGTGCAGGTAATCGTCCATGTGATCGAGAGGATTACCTGGGAACAGAACTTTCATGGTTTCCGGAAAGATTTCTCTCAGGTGCAAGTCGATGGCGCGCGTCGTGCGGTGATAGTAGACGTTGGTATAGAGGTAAAGCCGCGCGTTGAGAAACGTCGTGAGCGCGCCATTGCCCGCTTTATGCACCGTGAGACCTTTCGGAGTGAAAAAGGTGTAGTGAATCAGCCGCTCGCGGTCGATGGGCCCGGGATGTACACCGCACATATAGGAGTCGCGCGACACATAATCGAGATTATCGAAGGTAAAAATGCCGCCGGTCAGCGGTTGAAGAAAGCGCACCCACTTAGGCTTGCGGTTATCTTCCTTGCCGTCCTTTTTGATCGGAAACGCGACATCTTCGGGGCGCAATTCCTCGCCGGTCGCGAACGGACCGCTTGGGCTGCGACGCAGCTGGCGAATGATCTCGCCCAGGTGTTTTTGAATGATCGTCTGGCCGAGATCTTCGTGCGTTAAATCGTAGTTGATTAAGAAATTATCGTCGAAGAAATGGCCGAACGGCCCGTGACCGATGTCATGCAACAGCCCTGTGACCCGCATGTATTCCTCGATGAACGGCGCCGAGGGACATTCATCGCCCAAGACCCTTCTGAGCGATGGATAAAGATGTTTGGCAAATTCACCGGCGAGGTGCATGGCGCCAAGCGAGTGTTGAAAACGACTGTGCTCGGCCGATGGGTAAACCCAGCGCGCGCTCTGCAGCTGATAAATATAGCGCAGCCGCTGCACCCAGGGCGAATCAATCAACGCTTTTTCGGTGACCTCGCCCTTCTTTTGCGGAACGGTAAACTGAATGTAGCGATGGATCGGATCAGCGATCAACGCCGTTCCTTCGTATTCGTTATCGCTCGCTTGAATCATGAGTCGGCTTTGCTCAGATTGTTGATTTCAGATTAGCGACTGGCGCCGATAGGCTCAACACCCTCCGCAGGCTGCGCGTTAGACCTCGAAGATTAAGTGCGCGGTCCACTGGTTGCCGGTTTTATCCATGCGGCTCTTGTGAAATGCAACGGTGGCGATTTCCTGTTTGATTTCGTGGCGGTCAGGATCGATTTTCTCACCTGCGACTTCGGCTTTGACGACGGTGTCCTTAACTTCACGGATCAGAAATTCACGCAGTAGGTAGCCGCTGCCTTGATACAAGTAAAGGAGTTCGCGCATCCAATTGACCATTAAGTCATCCCGATCCGTTCCCTCCACTTCCAAAGGGATTCGCTCCCTGGCCTCGACCTTGTCCACATCCATGACCATGACGTCGAAAAGCGTAAACGCCGAGTTGGCAAATAGGTCGGCTTGGGATTCGCCGGTGACTCTGATAGCCAATTCAGATTGATGTTTGGTCAATCGATATTTCTTTGGGTTCTCCATGTTGCATCAACGTTTTGGGATACTCATCGTTCGTGATTTGCTTTCGTGTTCATGTCAACGAGTTCACGACGGCTAGTGAAGTCATCGTCCAAAAGTTGCCGGATTTCCGGGCGCGCGTAGCATTGAACACATGTAAGAATATCTATCGGTTGGGTTATTTTTCGATATCGGAGGGGTGGTGCTTCCTG
>VBKX01000628.1 GCA_005879435.1 Deltaproteobacteria bacterium | reverse complement strand
AAAGCATGGACGCGGCGATCAGCACCGTCAATGAACCGCGAAACGGCACGTAAAAGAGAAATTTAGCGGCAAGCAGACATAATACCAAGCCAATCACACCGAGGATGAAATATGGAATGGTCTTGCCGAGGAGAATTTCATCGGTGCGCACCGGCGTGACGAACAACGCCTCGAGCGTGCCGCGCTCCCATTCGCGCGCCATCACCAGCGCCGTCAGGAGTGCGCCGATCAGCGTCATGATCAAAACGATCAAGCCCGGCACTAGAAAATAGCGGCTTTCGTTGGCTTCGTTGAACCACATGCGGCTTTGCACCACGACAGGGCCGGTGGCGAGAGTGAATCCCTCGGCCGCGCGCCGTGCCGCCCATTGGCCGACGGCGCTACGCGCATAGCCTTGAATGATGCGCGCGTAATTCGCGTCCACGCCGTGCACGAGCACCTGGACTTCGGCATTACCGAGATTCAACAATCGGGAAAAATCCGGTCGGATGCGCACGATGCCGTCCACTTTGCGCGACAGCATACGCTCTTGCGCAAGCGTCATGGAGGTCGTCATCTGAGCGTCGAAGTAATGCGAGAGCCGAAAACTCGCAGCCAATTCCGTCGCCGCCGGCGACGGGTCTTCGACGACTACCGCGACCGGCACCTCGGTGACGTCCAATGACAAGCCGTAGCCGAACAATAAAATCAGGATCACGGGCAACACGATACCGATGGCAATGCTGCTCGGATCGCGCACGATTTGCCTGGTCTCTTTGCGGATTAGGCAACCCGTGCGATGTAGTTTTGCGCGCAGCAGACGTTCCTGCGCGGGGGATACCGGCATCATGCCGCGCCCCGCGACGCCGCTCCGTTCTCACGCGCCACTTCCACGATCGAGATGAACGCGTCCTCCATGGTCGGTTCCTTAATTTGATCAGTGATGGCGCGCTGGCGAATCGCGGCTGGCGTACCCTGAGCCAATACGCGCCCGGCATCCATGATGGCCACGCGATCGCAATACTCGGCTTCTTCCATGAAGTGCGTGGTCACCACCACGGTGACTCCTTGTTCGGCGAGCGCGGTGATGCGGCGCCAGAACTCGCGCCGCGCCAACGGATCGGCGCCGCTCGTCGGCTCATCGAGGAAGAGCAACTCCGGCTCGTGCAGGAGCGCGGCGGCCATCGCCAAGCGCTGTTTGAAACCGCCGGGCAAGTCCCCGCTTGCCAAATCGATGAACTCTACAAGATCGAATTGGCGTATCGCCCAGTCGATGCGCGCTTTCTTAGAGGCGCCGCGTAAGTTATATGCGCTGGCAAAGAACTCCAAATTCTCGGCCACGGTCAGTTGGCCGTAGAGAGAAAACTTCTGCGCGACGTAACCAATCCGTTGGCGAGCCGAGGCACTCGCCCGGCGCAAGTCCATGCCCGCCACTCGCAGGGTTCCGCTACTGGCGGGCAGCAAGCCGCAGAGCATGCGAAACGTCGTTGTCTTGCCCGCGCCGTTGGGACCGAGCAAGCCGAAAATCTCGCCGCGCGCAACTTCGAAACTAATATGATCGACGGCCGTGAAGGCGCCGAATTGGCGGACGAGGTCGCGCACCTGCACGGCGGCGCCGTCGTGGTTTTGCCTAAACGTTGCCGCCAGCGTCAGCGGGCCGCCGGATGCGCGCGGTGCGCTCATGCGGTGCAATATGACCATGAACCCGTCTTCGAATCGCGGCGCCACAGCCGTGACCTTGGCGCCCGCTAAGACGTCGCCGCGCTCGTCCATTAACGCGGCTGCTCGCGTTACACTGCCGCTTTCGGCGCGAATAAAGCGCGCCTGTCCACCGACGGGCACGGCATCGATGATGTCCGGATGATCGAGCAACTGCGCTTGAAATTCCCTGGCCTTCCGCCCAGCAGGTGGGTCGGCGAGAAAAGCGCGATCAGCGGCCAAATGACTGGTGTCGCTCGGCCGGCCCTGAGCCAAGACTTTGCCGCGATGCATGACGACCACGTGGCCGCAGCGTTCGGCTTCATCGAGATATGACGTGCTCAGCAGCACGGTCAGATTTTGTTCGTTGACAAGTTGCAGAATGATTTCCCACAGCTCCCGACGCGATAACGGATCAACGCCGACGGTCGGCTCATCGAGCAGTAGAAGCTCCGGCCGAGAAACAAGCGTGCAAGCGAGTCCTAATTTCTGTTTCATCCCGCCCGACAACCGACCGGCCAGTCGTTGCGTAAATGGGCCAAGCGCCGTCATCTCCATAAGCCGCGGATAAGCCTGCGCCCGATCTTCGGTACTGATGCCGTGCAAATCCGCGTAGAGATCGAGGTTTTCCTGAACGCTCAAATCCTCATACAAACCGAATTTCTGTGGCATGTAGCCGAGCCGGTCTTGGACGCGCTGCGGCGCCGCGCTCACGTCGATCCCCAATACCCTCAACTCACCGGCGTCGGCAGTCATCAACCCGGCAGAGCCGTCAACGTACCGGCTTGAACCTCAAGCGAGACATCGTCGAGCGCCCGAACGACCTCATCGCCATTACGCTTAAATATTTTCTGGATGTTACGGCCGCAAAGGGCTGCGGTTTTTTCTTCCCTCCCGCTCATCGCGATTTCTCAGCGGCTGATTTCCCGGCATTTGGATCGCCCGCTGGCGCGGCGTGTCGGCTCGATCGATTCAGCGGAAAGTAGACGCTCGCGGGCATACCGAGACGCAGCTCGTCCTTAGGATCCTTGACGAACACGCGGACTTCATACACCAAGCTCGTGCGCAGTTCCTCGGTCTGTACCGCCTTAGGCGTGAACTCGGCGACCGGCGAGATGAAGCCGATCCAACCCTCGAAGCCGCGTTTGGGAAAGCTATCGACGGCAATTGTCGCCGCCATGCCGGGATAGATTTTGCCGATGTCCGGTTCGGAAACATAGGCTCGAACCCACTTGGGATCGATCACGGCTAGCGAGAAAACCGGATTTTGCGGCGACGCCATCTCCCCCGGCTCCATGATGCGCGTGCGCACGACGGCATTCGTCGGCGCGAACAATTGAGAGTCCGCCATTTGCTGGCGCAGCAATGCGGCCTGCGCTTCATTGGCGCGCAACCGCGCCTCGTTTTCGGCGATGTCTTCTTTGCGTGGGCCGAGGACGGCCAAATCCAAAGACTTCTGGTTCACCGCCAGTTTTGCTTCAGCCATTTCTAAAGTCGCCTTGGCGGCGTCGACGTCCTGTTGGCGCACGGCCCGGCCCGCGGACAATTCCGCGGCGCCTTTAAGCCGCTCATATTGCCTTTGCGCGTTGGTGAGATCGGCTTTGGCCGCTGCGACATTGGCGCATGCTTGGGCAATTTCTTCCGGTCGGCTTCCGTTTCTGAGCCGGGTGACCACCTGGCGCTGCGCCGCAGCTTGCGCCACGGCCTGGGCGACCTGAGGCTCGAGCCGGCTGGTATCCAACCGGGCTAGCATCTGACCCTGTTGTACGTGGTCGCCCTCTTGGACCAACACGACGGCGATGCGCTCGCTGTTGTTGAACGCGAGCTGAATTTGACGCAGGTCGATGTTGCCGTAGAGCACTAGCTGGCGCGCCGCTTCCTCGCGCTGCATCACCCACCAGATCACGCCGCCCGCCACGACCACCGCGACCAACAAAAAGATCAGCAGCTTTCTATTCATGCATCACGTGAGCGTATGCCTGCAAGAATCGACGCGCGGTCAAACCCCATCATCTCGACCTGCCTTTCTTGTTGACCACGCCGTCAAGAATCACCGAGATGATGGCTGAGTACCCGGTCTTAGGCTCGAGACCGAGCGCCTCCATTTTGGCCGGATTCATGATCGCCTGGACGGCGCCGAGCAAAATCTCAATGATCAGGTCGCCGGAAATATCTTTGCGAATGATTCCGGTCTTGCGTCCTTCATCGAAAATTCTGCCGAAATAGCGTTGGATCATTTCCCGGCGGCGATCTTCCACCAATTTGAACAGCTCCGGCACCTCGCGCCGGACGTCGCGCACAAAGGGGGGCTGAATCTCTTCGGTGTGGCGTTGCATGCAGGCGAGCAACTGCTGCAGTTCAGCCATCGCATCACCGGAACAGCGCGCCATGACCGCGTCGAGGTCTTTTTCCACGCTGGCAAACTTATCCAATAGCACCGCCCGTAGAAGCGCCGTTTTACTCGAGAACTCGGCGTAAAGCGTCTTTTTGCTCATGCCCAGCTCCGCAGCCAAGTCGTCCATGGTGACGCTGCGAAAGCCATGGGCAAAAAAGTGCGCGCGCGCGACCGCGACAATGCGCTGTGCCGTCGGACTCCCGACGGGCCGCAGCGCCGCACTTGGGTAAAATGGTTTCGAGGTCTGCGCGTTCATATACCTAGGAAACTCGATGAGTATTTACAGTTTCCATGAGCACAAAGCAACACCCTCTGGCCGCCGGGCATTACAGTGATTCAACCAACGATGCATCAGATTGCTCGGACGCGAGGCTATGGCGATGGAGAATTCAATTTAATCTCGGACTTGTAGATTATCCCGAAAATCAACCTGTCGGATTGATCAGGCAGGACTTCTAATATTTTTGAATGTGATTTGTTTGTAATTGGATCTATTGAAAAGGTAGTTCTATCGGGAAGAGACGGTGCTAAACTACCCCTTTGCAGGAGTCGAGCGAACCATTCGCAAACTGCTCTGCTTTCTCATCTGATAGAAGTTCCAACTCACTCGCTTCCAATTCGGTCAGCCAAGGTAATTTGCTTGATACTCAAATCATTA
>VBKX01000111.1 GCA_005879435.1 Deltaproteobacteria bacterium | reverse complement strand
CTTTTTGAGGCGTGGCGTGATGTAGGTTTGGCCGGCGCCGCCGGTAACTTGCGATAGCCTATCCAAAGCCTTCTGCAGCCGGTCGGTCAAAAGGTTTAGCGGGACTCCGAGCTTCTGCAATAGCGATGTCGCCACTCCTTCCGGTTGGCCGAGCAAGGCGAACAGCAAGTGCTCGACGTCGATCGCTTGATGGTTGCGTTTTTCGGCAAGCCCTTGGGCTTGCTGCAACGCTTCCTGTGATTTCGTCGTAAGTTTATCTAAACGCATTTTGGGTTCCTCATTTGTGAAAAAATCTAAGCATCGTTCCGCTGGCTGTCAAGAAAGCCCGAAACGAGGCGAAAAATGAGAAATAATAGTCACAGGGATGCCCCTTGCGCTTGCGCTTTCCCGCCAAGCGCTCGACTGCCTAAATTTGAAACCTCGGAATCAGGATTGTTTTTTGGAAGGCCGGAAAAATTCAAACATTGGCGCCTGGCGATCCCCGGGCGAGACTTCTCCGGCGGGACAATTCGTCAGCACAATTCCGTCGTTTGCGAGAATCGCGAAAGGAAAGTCACCCGGTTCAACCGGTGTACCGCGCATTTTCTTGATGGTCATGGTGCGGTTGAATTTGCCGTCGATCTGGTCGCTTTTGAGAACCAACACGCCGGAGGCGAGATATTGTTCGATACCATGGGCCGTGCTCTGAGCCGTCATTTTTGGCAGATGGGCGGTGAACAGATTGGTTGTATTCAGTTGAGTTTGGATCAATTGCACAAGGGAGCGGGCTTGGTCCTGACTTGGGCTGGTTGCGTCGTTCGGCAGGATGAGGGGGGTTATCGGATCAATAATAAGAAGCGTGGCGCTGAGTCTTCTTGCATAGTTGCCAAGATCGGCGACGATTTTTTGCGGATCGATACCTTTTTCCGTAGCACTTGCGCTCCGGGCGCCAAAATAGGGCGAGGCGTCCAAAATGACCAAGCTCTTTTCTTGGATATGCGGCTGGAGATCCCAGGAAAATGATGCCGCCGATTCTAAAATTTCACCCGGACGTTCGTCGACGGTGACGTACACCGCCTTTTCACCGCGCTTGAGGCCGCTCAGCAGGAACTGCAATGAAGCGATGGTTTTCCCCGTGCCGGTGTCGCCGGTCACGAGGTAAGTGCGCCCTCTGAGATAGCCACCCTGAAGCAAAATATCGAGGCCGGCGATACCGGTTGAGATGCGCTGGAGATCCATTCACTAACTTTAAAGGTTTAGCGAAGCGGAGGGTGGAGCACGATGCCCTGTCCCTTTACGATTTCGAATTCGAGCTGAGTCGGCTTCACGTCCGTGCAACGCATCTTCTCGACAATCAGGCTGCGGGCGAGTTCGCCGTTTTTCCAAACCATTTCCAAGACGATGGCGCCGGCCACGAGATATTCCTCCATGCCGTGCATGGATCGTTCGCCGGTCCTCGGAACAGCATAGGAGGTGAGCAGGTTGGTTGTCGGCATCGAAGCTCGCATCAGCTTTATTAACAAGCGGACCTGGTCTTGCATTCGTACCGCGCTATCGCGCAACAGGACAAACGGCCCCGCGGGGTCGAGCACTAGTCTTTTTGCGCCGAGTTGTTTGACGAAGTTAGCCAGATCGCTTACCGCTTTTTGCACGTCGACATGACGTTCTTTGCCCGCGCTTGGCAACGAGCTGAGATATGTGCCGGCGTTCAAAATCGACAGATCTTTGGTCTCGATATGCCGCTCAAAGTCCCAGCCAATCGAAGCTGCTTGCTCGAGTATGTCCATCGGGCTTTCGTCCGCGGTCACGAAAATACCCTTCTCGTTCCGATTGAGCCCTTCAGCAAGAAATTGCAGAGCGAAGATTGATTTTCCCGTGCCGGGCTCCCCTGTAATGAGGATCGACCGTCCCTGGGGAAAGCCTCCTTCGAGCAGCGGGTCGAGCCCGACGATTCCAGTGGGTACACGTTCTGTTATTAACATGATCGTCCTTCGACAGTTGAGCTATGGTTTGGCCGAATGGTTACTCAACGTCCTATTGGGGTTCCTCAATATGAGCGCCATGGTCCCTTGTTGGTGCGCTATGATTTCCAACGCCTCTTCCAACAGAAACGGCCGCGCCAACGGCGATTTTCCGAAGCTGGAAATGATGCGTCGTTTCCGGCAGCGACAGCATCCATAATGTCTTTGTATTTTTTGTAACGCTCTTGCTGCTCGTTGGTCAATTGAGCGTCACCCATCACGAACTTATCCTGGTTTTCCTTGGCGCGTGCTTCGGTTTCCGCCAACTGTTGGTTTAGAGTTTCGAGATTCTGGCGGAATTGCAGCTCAATGGTGCCCTTCGCCGCACGCTGCTCCTCTAGAGCCCATTCCCTTTGACTTAGTTCCGCTTGCAACAGCGCGAGCTGGGCTTGAAATTCCGTCCGCATTTTCTCCATTTCGGCGCCCAGAGATGCGTCGTTCTGGCTCGCCGTCGATTCTAAATTGCGGCATTGTTCCTGAAACGTATCCATCTCGGCTTTGACTCGGACGAGCTCTTCGTTACGGTCTTGCAAAATTTGGTGTCTTTCCTGAGCTTCGCGAATCAGCCGGCCAATCTCGAGCCGAAGTGTTTCCTCCGCTTCCGACCTTGACACGCCGCGTTCCTGCAACTCGATGGTCTTTTGCGCGACCTGCCTTTCCAAGTCCGCGATGCGGACTCCATATTCTTCCTTGATTTGCACGGCTCGATTGATCGCGGTGAGTTCGGCTTGTCGCAGCTCT
>VBKX01000110.1:7733-8147 GCA_005879435.1 Deltaproteobacteria bacterium | reverse complement strand
TCGCGGCCTTCTGCCGCTCGAATTCGCCAATCTGAAGGGTAAGTTCGGCGACCCGCTGACTTTCCTGGGCGAGCGCATTGTCCTGACTAGTTTGCTTGATCTGGTATTCATTCTGCAGCGCGGCGATGGCAGCCTGATGTTGAGCTACCATCGACGCGTTCTGCTGCAGTTCGGTGCGCGCGGTAGCTAGTTCGGCTTCGAGCTGGCTGCGAAGTTGATGGTGCTCTCGTTCGGCGGTGGAGAGTTCCATCTGACGCCGTGTTTCCAGCTCATCGAAGCGCGATCGTAATGCCGCGACTTCGACCGCTGCGCCTTCACGCTCTTGCTGACGCTCCAGGAGCTGGGTTTCAATCGCGGCCTTCTGCCGCTCGAATTCGCCAATCTGAAGGGTAAGTTCCGTGACCCGGTGCCTTT
>VBKX01000110.1:0-7546 GCA_005879435.1 Deltaproteobacteria bacterium | reverse complement strand
TCGACCGCTACCGTTTCGTGCCCTTGCTGACGCTCTTGGAGCTGGGTTTCAATCGCGGCCTTCTGCCGCTCGAATTCGCCAATCTGAAGGGTAAGTTCGGCGACCCGCTGCCTTTCCTGGGCGAGCTCATTGTCCTGATTGCTTTGCTTGATCTGATATTCGTTCTGTAGCGCGACGATGGCCGCCTGATAGTCGGCGCGAGCCAATTCGGTTTCTCTTTGAAGTCGAGTTTGGAATTCGGCGCTTGTGGACTCTCGCTGTGTTAACTGCTCCGATAACTGATCCACCTGGCCTTTGAAAGTCTCGATCTCCGCAGCTTTGCCTTCCGCGAGCAGCTGTTTTTGAGCGAGGTGCAGTTGCAGTTCGTTGATCTTGGCATCGAGATCGTTCTTAAGCGCAGTTGCACCCGATTGGGCCGCCTGAAGTTCGGCGTCTCTCGCTTGTAGCCGCGTTTCGAGTTGCTCGCGCAGCGCTGAGGCTTCCTGTCGGTTTTGTTCGAATTCTTGGCGGAGTCGCTCTGATTGAGCCCTTTGTTCCTGGATCCCGGCATTCTCCGAGCACAACCGGGTGAGTTCTTCGTGCAGTGAATCGGCGTGAGTCCTTAGCCGCCAATTGTTCACTCGCGTGCGCCTGGGCAGTTCTAAATTCATCCACCTTGGTTTGTAGGCGAGTGACTAATTCCTCGCGTTGGGCGCCGGCTTGCTGCAAGTTCTGTTCAAGCTCATCGCGGGAATGTTCGGTTTGCGCAATTTGTTCCCGCAGGCCGGCGATCTCGGTATGGGCTTGCCGCGCGGACAGCTCTTGTTCTTGCAACTGATTTCGAAGGCCGACGATTTCAACACCCGTTTGCTCCCCGAGTGATTTGAAGTGGGCGTCTTGCTCTCGCAGCGCGGCTTGTATACGTTCTTGGGCGTTTGCCTGAGCTACTCGCAGCTCGTCATCCTTCGCTTGCAGGATCCGCCAGGCGGGACTTTTGTTCCTCGATCGCAGCGATCTCCGCACGCAGCCGGTTAAGTTCCGCGGCGGAGGCGTCGGTCGAGGCTTGTTGCTTTTCTAGTTGGCGATGAAGCTGGTCGATTTCGGAGCTCAACCGTTGTTCAAGGGAAGTGAGAGTTTTTTCGCGCTCGTTAAGAGCATATTCTTTCTGCGCCAGTGTCGCGTGCAAGGCGGATATTTCAGTTTCCAATCCACGGCATGTTTCTTCGGCGCGCTGGCGCGCCGGCAGATCCGCCGAAGCGGCAGATTCCTGTTTGGCGACACGTTCGCGCAAGGCTTCAGTCTCAGCACGAGAACTTTGCAGCGCGTTTTCGCGCTCTTCGATAAAGCCGTGACTGTGGGCCAATTCCTGCTGCAGAGACTGGATTTTGCCGTGTAGCGCCAGTTCCACTGCGCTGACTGCTTCCTGACGTTCCGTCAACGCTCGCTCTCGGGTGGTTACTTCATGCTGCAGGGCAACGACCTGGTCCTCATAGGAGCGGCGTGCGTCCTCAATTTGATCGGCAGTCGCTCGCGCCGCTTGTTCGCCCGCTTCGTGCTCCGCAACCCGCTGTTGGAGCGCAGCGATTTGCGATTGATCAACACGCAGTTCCTCGTCGCGAAAATCGATCAGTTCTTGTTTCTGCTCGAGCTGGCTGCGCAGTGTGAGGATCTCAGTTTTGAAACCATGCTCGATCTCGGCCATCGCATGGTGGTTTGCTTCGAGCGCATGCTCGCGCTCTGCAAGCACGGTCTGGATGCTGTTGAGTTGTCTTTCAAAGCGCGTGCGCGACTCTGCCAGCTCTCGCGCCGCGCTCGCCTCTGCTTC
Organism: Deltaproteobacteria bacterium; assembly: GCA_005879435.1. Classification (GTDB taxonomy): domain Bacteria; phylum Desulfobacterota; class Binatia; order UBA9968; family UBA9968; genus DP-20. The sequence continues at coordinate 5,742 of VBKX01000110.1, read as the reverse complement.
TTGGCGGCTGGTTTGAAGTTCCGCGACCCGCTCGTTCAGTTCGGCGATTTCGCGCTTGGCTTGTTGTAGCTCGCCGTCGGCATTGCGCGACCAAGTCACTTTTTCATGGAGCTGTTCCTGGAGTTGAGCGATCCGGATTTGTAGGTCATCTTGAAGTTCTCGAGATGCCCGCTGCTCTTTTTGGAAACTTTCCTGATTCTCTTCGAGCCGCTGACGCAAAGCGGCTAGTTCTGCCGCGAGCTCTAGGCGAGCGGCCGCAGAATCCCGTGCGGTACTTTGCGCTTGTGCCTTCGAGAGTTCCAGTTGCTCGATGCGCCGCCGCAGGTCTGCCGCTTCGGACTCGACGCGTTGGAATTCGGCGTCGCGGTGTTGGAACCGGCGTTGGGACTCGCTCACCTCGGCTTCCAGACTTTGGACTCTTTCTTGAAGATGCCGTTCTCTCGCGCCGACCGCGTTTTCTTTCGCTGCGACGATTTGCTCTTTCTCGGCAAGGGCGGCGTGTAGCTCAGCCAGTTCACTTTGATGCCGGCCATAGGCGCGAGCCGTTTCGTAGGCAGCCGTCGCTTGCGATAGTTTTAGATAGAGCTCAAGCAAACGCGATTGCGCGAGCAAAATCTCGATTTCATTTAGCAGAAGGATCGACGGATCGCTTAGAGGAGTTTTCGGCGTGTCCATAGTCAGCGTATTTTGCCTACATTTTTGGCGATTTGCTTGCCAATCTTTAAGAGAGATTTGACCAACGCTGTCGCTATAGCTAAAAACATGCCAGGCCAAAAATCAAGAAATTCGCAATTTCAAATAGTTAGCACTAAGAAGTACAGCGTTTTTGAGCAATCGATTCCGCAAAAGCGGGGAATTTTGGACAACGTCGGGAATCCTTGGACAAAAATGTCGTGATGGAGCACATTAAGAGTCCTCAGCCACATCACCCGGCAGGATTAGAATTGGCCATTCGCGGCTGACTCGTCTCGCTATCCGATCCGGCCCATGATGACAGAGCGAGTCATGGTTTGAAAAGAACGATCGCTGCCGATAGAATTTCGCCGCATGTTACGCTATTTCCGACCGAATATTACCGCATCGGCCGGTTATGTACCGGGCGAGCAGCCAGAAGATGGCGGTGTTATAAAACTCAACACCAATGAGAATCCTTACCCGCCGTCGCCGAAGGTTCGCGCGGCACTGAGAAAAGCGATTGATGCGTCGTTGCGACTTTACCCAGAATCGCGAAGTGACACGCTGCGGACCATTGCTGGGAGTATTTATGGCGTGAAGCCGGCCAATATTGTTGCAGGTAACGGTTCGGATGAGCTTTTGTCGATGCTGCTGCGCTGCTTTGTCGGTCCGCACGACCGTGTCGCATTTCCGGTCCCCACTTATTCGCTTTATGACACCTTGGTGGCGATTCAAGACGGACTACCTGCGCCGGTGGACTTTCCTCCGGACTTTTCCTTGCCCTCGGCGCTGGCCGAGCAAAGCGCCGCCCTTACTTTTCTGTGCAATCCTAACGCCCCTTCTGGAACGCTCGTATCTTTGCAGCAAATCGAAAAGCTCGCACGATCATTGCCAGGCGTCTTGGTCATTGATGAAGCCTATGTTGATTTCGCAGGCAACGAGGGCGTATCGTCGATTCCGTTGATCCAACGGCTGCCCAATCTGGTGGTTCTGCGGACATTTTCGAAGTCATTTTCACTCGCGGGAATGCGCATCGGGCTCGCTTTCGCATCCGAGCATATTATATCTGGGATGATGAAGGTTAAGGACTCGTATAACATAAACCGGCTGAGTCTGATCGCGGCAACGGCCGCGCTGCAAGATTTGCCGTGGATGACGCGCAACGCGCGGCGCATTCAGCGCACCCGCAAAAGGTTGACGACCGGGCTTGTACGTGTCGGCTACGACGTCTACCCGTCGCATGCGAACTTTGTGCTGGCGCGAAAAAGCGGGCGGAATCAAAAAGGCGTCTACGACGAGCTCAAGCGAAGGAAGATTCTAGTGCGCTATTTTGACATTGTCGGTTTACAAGACTGCTTGCGCATAACCGTGGGCACGAATAGCGAAGTTCAAACATTGCTGCGAGAAATGTCGACGATCGAATCCTAGCGACCCGAACGAGGTACGATCGTCGCGCCAAAGGAGGCAAGCCATGGCGCCCATTAGAATTACAGAGCTAGACCATATCGTCCTCAATGTCGGTGACATTAACCGCTCGCTAAAGTTCTACATCGACGTCTTGGGCTTGACCGGCGAAAGGATCGAAGAGTTTAGAGCCGGGAAGGTCGGTTTTCCGTCGGTGCGCATCAACGACTCGACAATTATCGATTTGTTTCCAAGCAAAGAGAATTCTCAGCCGCGCGCCGGCGAAAAATTCAATGGCAATCTAAATCATTTTTGTTTAGTCGTCGCCGCGGAAAACTTCGCCGGAGCGATCGATGATCTGAAAGACAACCAAATCGCGATTCGCGAAGGGCCGGTCTCGCGCTGTGGTGCCCGGGGACGGGCGACCTCAGTCTACTTTCTCGATCCGGACGGCAACGAGATCGAGATCCGTTGCTACTGACGCTGACGCTATCTCGTTGCCTCAGCCTCAATCACACGCTCGCGATTCGCTCTAACTTTATTTTCACGATACGTCGTCCTTCCATGTCGACGATGGTGAGTTTATAACCATTTTCTTCGACCCACTCACCGCCGCGCGGGATGCGCTTGAGCTTGGCGAGCATGAATCCCGCCAGTGTGTGGTAATCCGGCGACTCTTCGAATGGCAGCTCGAAGTCGGTCTTCAGGTCTTTGAGCAAAGCGGAGCCCTGGATAACCAGCGAGCCGTCCGGCAACCGTTCTACCGGACCGCGTTCTTCACGATCGTACTCATCGCGAATCTCGCCGACGATTTCTTCGACTAAATCTTCCAACGTGGCGAGTCCTTCGACTTCGCCGAATTCGTTTACCACCAAGGCCATGGCTAGGCGCCGGCGCTGGAGTTGCTTCAATAGCTCGCTGACCGGCAGCGTGCTCGGCACAAAAAATGCCGGGTGGAGATGATCGCGAATGCGAAACTCGCTCTTTTCCTGCAAAGCTTTTAAAACATCCTTGTTGTAAAGTATGCCGATGATCTTGTCCAATTCGCCCTCGTAAACCGGTATGCGTGAGAAGCCGCTTTCGACGAAACTCCGCGCCACGTCGGCGAACGAGACGTGCGCTTCGACGGCATGGATCTCGGTTCTGGGAATCATCACCGCTTTCACGGGCGTATCCGTGAATTCGAACACGCTGTGGATCAATTTTTCTTCGGTCTCATTGAAAATCCCCTTGGCGGTGCCCTCGCGAATCAACGATTTGACTTCGTCGACGGAAATGAAGCTCGCGCTCTCGTTTTCGCCGCCACCGAAGAGCCGCAGCACCAAGTTGCTCGACGCGGTCAATACTTTCACGAAAATTGCACTGATGCGCGCAAGGAGTTCGATAGGCCGAGCGACGAAACAAGCGATCTGCTCCGAATACCGCAGCGCAAGGGATTTCGGGACCAGCTCACCCAGGACGAGGGATAAGTAGGAGATCGGCAAAACCACGGCCAAAAGAGCAATCACTTCGGCCCATCGCGCAGCGAAAGAAAAAGGCAGAGCGGCGATCTGCGGTTTCAAGTAACCGATGGCCGCGGCGCCGCCGATGGCGGAAGCGAAGGAACTCACGATCGTAACGCCGATCTGCACGGTGGCGAGGAAACGGTCGGGATCTTCCTTCAATCGCGCCACTATCGCCGCGGCTCTGACACCCCTTTCGACCAATGCGTCGATGCGGCTTTTGCGCATCGTGATCATGGCGATCTCCGAGGCGGCGAAAAAGCCGTTTGCTATAATCAAAGCCACGATCCATATCGCTTCAAGCCAAAAAAACTCTATCGTCATCGTTGATTTCTCCTAATTTTCGCTGGCCAATGAAGCGGCGAAAACGGCGGGAATGTTTTGCACGTTTAACAAAGTATTAGGCGAGAGCGAGCCAATACTTGGAAGCGGGTCCGGGCATTGACAATTTGACTGGAATTTTAACTGCCTACGGGTAAAAGGCAAGGGGCGCCGTTTACGCCTTCCACGCTTTCACGTAGGATAAAGTGTCGGAGATTCCGTTGGCGGAAAAACAGAACGAGACGACCTCGATTCAAGGCACGATCGGCCGGATCACCTATCAACATCCGGAGACGCACTACACCGTGGCGCGTCTGGATGAGGACGGCGGTCCGGGCACAACCATCGTCGGCACGCTTTTCCCGGTCGCGGAAGGCGAAGAGATCAAAGTCACCGGCACCTGGAAGCGTCATCCGCGCTATGGCTTACAATTTCAAGTTGATCATTGGGAGAAGATCGACCCCGCGACTATCGAAGGCATCGAGAAATATCTCGGCTCCGGTTTGATCAAGGGGATCGGACCGAGGTACGCGAAACGGCTGGTAGCGGCGTTTGGATTGGACACACTGAAAATTTTGTCGGAACAGCCACTGCGCGTTCTGGAAGTCGACGGCATCGGCGAGGTGCGCGCACACCGCATTCTCCAGGCTTGGCAGGAACAGCGCGGCATGCAGGACGTCATGGTTTTTCTGCAGGGCCACGGCGTGGGCGCGTCATTGGCGCTGCGTATCTATCGGGTTTTTGGCACCGACACGATTACTCAAGTTCGAGAAAATCCCTATGCGCTAGCGCAGCAGGTCCATGGCATCGGCTTTCTCCTGGCGGACCGATTGGCCAATCAGATCGGTATCCGCGGCGACTTTCCGCTGCGCGTGCAAGCCGGAGTATTGCATGTGTTGCGCGAAATGGCGGATCGCGGCCATTGCTACGCTCAACTCGCGTCGCTTAAGCGAAACGCCGCTGCGCTCTTGAATATCGAGGAAGACCCTGTGGACGCGGCCGCCGCCAGGCTTGCCGCCAGGGGTGAGTTGGTGATGCAGGAAGGCGCGGCGGATAGCGATGCGCAAGTTTATTTGCAAGAGCTTTATCATGCCGAGCGTCGTGTCGCGTCGGCCTTGCAGAATCTTTTAGCGACGCCGTCGCGGTTGCAGCAGGAGCAAATCGTCGGGCGGCGTAACTCCGCGCGCGGCGTCATTGATCTCGTCAGTCCGGAATTATTTGCGCCTTCGGCCGTGATCCTGGATGAAGATCAGATGCGCGCCACCGAACAGGCGCTGCGTGAAAAAGTACTTGTCATCACCGGCGGCCCGGGCACAGGGAAAACCACTTTGCTGACGGCGCTGCTCTCGATCCTGCGTCGCGCAAAAGCCAACTTCGTGCTGGCGGCGCCGACAGGGCGGGCGGCAAAACGCATGGCCGAGAGCGCCGGCGAGGAAGCGACGACCATCCACCGGTTGCTCGAATACAACCCGCGCGAGGGCGGTTTTCAGAGAAGCGAAGATAATCCTTTGCGCGTCGATTTTGTCATCGTCGATGAGACTTCGATGGTCGACTTGCCTCTGATGGATCATTTGCTGCGCGCCGTCGATCCGCACAGCCACCTGATTCTCGTCGGCGACGTCGACCAGTTGCCGTCGGTGGGGCCGGGCAGCGTGCTGCGCGATTTGATCGATTCCGGCGTGGTGCCGAAAGTCGTGTTTCGACGGATCTTCCGCCAGGATCGCGAGAGTCTGATCGTCGTCAATGCGCACCGCATCCTGCAGAGCCAGTCACTATGGCTGGGCAAAGAGGGCGGCAGCAGCGATTTTGCGTTTCTGGCGCGGGAGTCCGAAGACGAAAT
>VBKX01000627.1 GCA_005879435.1 Deltaproteobacteria bacterium | reverse complement strand
GAATTCACGATAAATAAGGAGTCGGTATCGTGACGATGTACCATCTCGTCGTGACGAACGTTTCGGGATCGAGGGGTCTTGCACGTCAATATCCGCGTTGCCAGTCGATGACGTTTTCCAGCGGTTGGCCTTCCAGGTAACGCGTCAAGTTGTCGCAGAATAATTTCACGCCCTGATGCTCGGAGACATCCGCCATCGCCGAAACATGCGGCGTGATAACGACGCGTTCGTCGTCCCACAGCCGCTCATCAGGTGGGCGTTCGAATTCTCCGTCGTAGACATCCAAGCCGACGCCACGAAGCTTGCCCTCGGCCAGAGCATCACACAGAGCCGTCTCGTCGATGATCTCGCCGCGCGAGATATTGACTAAAACAGTTCCCGGCTTCATCGCCACAAAAGCCTTTCGGCCGATCAGGTGAGTCGTTTCCTCTGTCCACGGACAGCAAACGGCAACGAATTCACTCTCGGCTAGGAGTTGATGCAGTGCGTCTGCGGATTCCAAGCGCGCGAAGCCGGTAGCGGGCGAGGCACCCGGCGCGATGTTCCGGCGAGTGCCGACGACGCGCATCCCGGCCGCCGCGCAGAGCTTCGCTACTTCCTGGCCGATGCCGCCCGCGCCGACAACGCACACCGTCTTGTCGCGAATGATTACCGGATCGTAAGTTTGATGATCGAAACTGTGGCGCCGTTGATCGCGGTAGCTCAAGTGCAGGCCGCGAGAGAAGTGCAGAAAGATTGTCAACACGTACTCGGCCATGGGGCGCCTGTTCGTAAGCCCTCGTGAAGTGGTCACGATAACATCCGAGCGCCAGAGATCGGTATCGAGAAAATTGCTCGCTCCCGCGGGAGTCTCATGCACCCATTTCAAAAGTGGCGCGCGAGCGCGTATATCTTTCACCGGCGGCCAGCCGATAAGCACGACTTCGGCGCAAGCCAGCGCATGGTTGCGCTGATCGAGACTTGTCGGAGGATACTTCCGATTACCGAGATACCGATCAATGGTCCATTGCGGCCAAGTAGCGCGCAGCTCGACATCAAACCATCCCCTGGCATCGACGACTTTTATCCGTGGGTCGATGCTGGCAATTCGGTCCAGTACCTGGTCCGACACCTGCGGGATCACCAAAACTTGGACGCTGTCCATGTGACACGTTTATCTAGGGGCGGATTCGGGAGACACAATACCGATTTCTGATACAAATTCAGAGGGGTGAAAAGCCACTTCTCAAATTCACTTCTTCGCCTCAGTGATAGGCAAAATCAACCGCAGCTTTCTACCGCGGTAGCAACGGAAAGTTGCGGGGCATGCACCAGCAGCGCTGAGTCCGTCTCTGCCGTAGTGATTTGCGACTGACCGCCGTCGACCGCACGTGCGGATTCCTATTGCCCCGATGGTAGTTCGAGTCGGACAGTGGCCGTGCCGGAATCTATCATGTCCAGTGCTTTTGCCGCCGCCTGCGATAGATCGATGATACGATTTTCTGCAAAGGGTCCGCGATCGGTAATCTCTACTTCCACTGACTTTCCGTTGGCAAGATTAGTAACCTTTACCCTGCTACCGAAGGGTAGGCTTGGGTGTGCGGCTGTAAGCCCGGCTTGATCATAAATTGTTCCGCTGGCCGTCTGTTTCCCTTGATGTTGCGCTCCATACCACGAAGCTTGCCCGGTTTGTGGCAATTTCGCTGGTGTGGCGGGAGTGTTTTTAGTCGTGGGTTGGGCGGGTGTTTCGATCGGCGCGGCAATATCCGACGGACGTTGAAGCATTGTGCAGCCCTGAGAAAACAGCAGGCCTAAACAGATCGCTAATAGACACGGACTCTTCTCGGAAAAACCGTTGGCAACGAATTTGAGAAGCAACAAGGAGAAACCATTCGACACCTGTACCGCGTGTGCCATGCCGCCCACTTTAACAAGGTAAATACTCGCGGTCTACCCATCGGAGTTTGCGTATCAGTAACTAGGTCAGCAAGCCTCATGGTCATTTTGCGCGGTCGGGTGAACACGCTGATGGGCTGGGTTTGAATCACTAAAAAAACGGTTGAAGGTGTCGGGAGTTCTTTCAGATTCGAGCCAACAGGTTCCCTTTGATGGCTTGTGAAGTTTTGAAATGCGAAATTTAAATCGCTCTTACACCGTCCGAAGTTTGGCGGGGACTAGCTTTTAGGCGGAACTAAAAAGATTTGCTGGGTGTTTTTCTGAGTGGATTGTCTGCCCGTCTTGGGGCACGAGACGCTATTGTTGGCAAGGTCTGCGAGGTGTTTCGGAAGGGTTTTCCCTTTGTACAGGGCGCCTATGCTTTGTTTATCGACGGGGCCATCTTCCAACAAAACGGAAATCCCCATCTCATGGACTCCCCCACATTTGTTACAAGAAACGAGGACCCCGTACAGGGTTTGTGAATTCATTGCAGTATAGAGAGGTCTGCCTCTCGTATCGCACGGTCTAGTTGTATTAAGGGCCACCTTTGTTAGTTACACACACTCGTTGCTGGGTAATTCCGTCAGGAAAAGAAAAACAACAATGCTTCGATCGACAGTAGGGTCGGTTTTCTGTTGTTGAGCCGAGCCGTTTCAGGCGAACGGATTAAGTAAACACCGTTTGTGGCGAGGCCGCCTGCCCTGAGCGAAGTCGAAGGGAACCATGAATACTTGATGTCCTTTCCGCGTCGCAGCCTACTAGTTCAACTTGTTTTCAGCCGGTTCGAGCGCGCTGTCAATTCGTGCCTCTGCGGCTGGTTTGCTTTCGCCCATCACTTCCGAGATCTCGCATATCAGCAGCTTTCTCGCGCGATATAATGTCTCCCGCTCGTGCGCTGCCAGGGTCTTGGTGCTGCTTAACTGCGTCAGTGACTCGACCATGTGGGCCAGTTCGAATATGGATCCCGAGCTGAATAATTTCAAATTGTCCAGCTCGCGCTGGCGCCAGTTCTTGGCTGTTCCGGGAACTTTAGTTACTGCGACCCGGGCCTTGAGATGGCGTAACAGCTTAGGAATCTCTGAGCGGGTTAGCAATGCCCGCATGTGTAGATCGTCGGACTTATCGACCGGCACAAACAACTCGGCCCTGCTATCGTCCAAAAGCGCTAATCGGTAGTAGCTCGCCGACCTCCCGCAAACCATTTTCTGAACGACCGCACCAATAAGACAGGGGCCGCGACCCGGATAAACAACTTTATCGCCAACCGTCAGAGTCATTCGAATCTCCATTTCTGTTGGATTTTAGGTCAAGTGAATCTTTTCAACTCGGCGCTTCCAGTAGTAAATCCCGATTCCAGACTAAAATCCGTCCTATCGGATGTTTCATGTCCACTAAACGACAACCAAACGACAACCGGTGCCTGGAACTCGTCGTCAAATGCTTACGCGGCATCGGAAAGCGTGTCGGATACTGAGGTGAACAGGAGAAAGTAACTACGATCTTCAGTGTGCAAGCACTATACCACCTATGCGTTAGATAAGATATGGCTCGTCAGGGTAGAGGTCTGAGATCCAGATCTTAACTATTTTGGTAGACGGATCTGGGCATCTTACAGCGGAGGTGAGAAGTTCGAAAAAATTCCCGTTGAGCTCTGCCTCTCTATGGTTGAACAAAATCCGCAAACTTAGAGGCGCTGTAACTATCTGACGCGGACTTCATAATTACTGCTTAGCGTTTCTTGTACTGCTTGTCGATGAAGCCCCTTTCAGCAAATTCTTTGATCATGTTTTCGGGTTTTGCCGCTCGGAACTTGGTTTTTTCGCCGAGTTCAGCGAAGGTTTCTTTGGCAGATGGATCCGTACACGGATAACGCTATCGCCGACTATAGAGTTCCTTGACGAAGCCGCTATCTTCCAACTCCTTGAGCAAATGGTTGTCGAAGAAATCCTTGGGGTCAGCCTGAGGCGCCTTGGGATGATCCGAAAGCGAGATGACCGTGCGGATTGCGTCCTCGGGCATGTAAGGAACCTTCAGAAATAGCGGGGCGAGGCTGCTGTACGAGTCCTCGATCATTTCAGGATCTTTAGTGCCGAGAAAACGGGCAAGAGCCTTTTTCGCTACCTCGGGCTCTTCATGGATAATTTTTATCGCGGCGAGGTACGCCTTTAGAAAACCTTTGATCAGTTCTGGATTCTGTCGGACAAGAGACTTGCGGGTGGCGATAGCGTTGTGCGGATAAGGCAGTTTGAAGGACGCTATGTTCACCATTTCTTTGTAGCCGAGACGCTTAGCCATCACGGTTGTCGGTGATGAAAACACTCCGGCCACCACGATCCCTTTGTCCAACGCGGCTAATAGATCTCCTTGACGCGCGAAATAGAGAAACTTCACGTCTTGCCCGGCCTTCATCCCATAGCGGTTAAAGAGCGCGATGGCCGCGTGGTCGGAGGATGCGCCTCTGGTGATGACTCCAAAAACCTTGCCGCGTAGGCCATTGACGTCTTTGATCTCCGGTCTGGCGTAGACAGTAAAGCCATAGGTTGAAAGCCCGATCCCGACATAGACGAGGTCGGCTCCACTGAGAACCGCCCCCACCACAGCTCCGCCTGTCAGTGCGATATCGAGATCGCCGGCGACGAGCGAATGGGTAAGAGTGGCGCCTCCAGCGATGTAAACCGTTTTGACGTCGACGCCGTATCGTTGGTCGAGTTTGCTGTCGGTGATGACCCAGAGCGGCATCGAACCTCCACTGAGCTGTGGGTATCCCACTTTTATGTTGACCGGTGCCCCGTCGGCAAAGTGCGTGAGCGATAGAGATAAGAGCGCGAACGTGAAAATGAGCCGGCGTGATTTTGTGTTCATAGATCGCTCCTCGAACGAGCCCGGCAGGGGCCGAGCGTCTCCGCTTATATCGTTATGCTCTAGCCGGCAAGCTGCCGGTGGAAGGTAGCTTGGAACCCGGGCGCACAATACCTGGCTTGGGACAGATTTCAACGGCTTGGCTACCGCTTCTTGTACAGCCCATCAATGAACCCATTATCGTCGAATTCTTTTACGATGCTTACATCAACGAAGTCTTCTGGCTTGGTCGATCGGACCTTGGGGTCTTTTTCGCCGAGTTCGGCGAGAGCTTCTTTGACGGCGTCGAGTGAAGGGTACGGTTTCTGGGGCACCAGGCGGGAAAAGTATTGATAGCTGTCTTCCAGCGCGTCGTTGTCGTTGGTCTTGACGTATTTTGAGATCACTTTTTTGCTGAACTCTTTGTTTGTTTTGTAGAGGTGAATGCCTTCAAGAAGCGCCCGTGTAAACTTTCGGACTGTATCGCGCTTGTCGCGGATATACGACACACGCGAGGCGACCGGTGTGGTAGGGTAGGCGCCGCCGAAATCCTCCGGCTCGGCGATAATGTTGAGATTGAACTTGCGCGCGAGACTCGTCACCGGCGGCTGTGCAACCATGCCGTGAATCACTTTGGACTGAATCGCCGCCATCCTCGCGGGCTGTCCCCCGGGAATCTGCAGCACCGCGACGTCGACATCGGGTTTGAGGCCCCATTTCAGCAGGATCTTGCGCGTGGCGTAGTCGGAGTTGGAGCCGAAGCGACTGACAGAAAGCTTCTTGCCTCTTAAATCTTCTGGTTTCTTGATCTCCGGGGAAACGATCATGCTGTAAGCGAGAACGTTGAGCAACCCAGCGATGAGCGTAACATCGGCGCCGCGTAACCGCGCCACCACGGGCGCATTGCCGCCCACCTGCGCGATCGGCACGTCGCCCGACATCAAAGCTTGTGTCGCCTTGGAGCCGCCATCGACGTAAATCATCGTCACGTCGAGGCCATTTTTCTCGAACAGGCCAGCTTCCTTGGTGATCCAGAAAGGCGCTTGCGATCCCGCGATGGCGCTCCATCCGATAGTGAGCTTCTCCAACACCGCAGCGCGGACACCAACCGGTGGAAGAAGCAATACGATGATCAAATACAAACTTGTAACGAGCACCCGGCCGGCGGTTTTGTTCTTGCCTATTACTCTGCTACTCCAATATTCCATCACGCCATTCTTTCTCCCGCGGTTTCCCATTTATCCACGTCGACCTCCCAGCCTTTGGTTTGCGAGAGATCGAGCGCGTTGCCTTCGACGTCGCGGGAGCGAACTTCGGCATAAGGGCGGGTCGAAGGGCGCGGCGCAATATTTAAGACGCTGCTGAGCTCAGCCATGGTCGCCTGCATTTCGTTGGTCAGAAAGCCGATGTGGTTGATGCCGAACTTCGCCTCGTGGCCTTCGATGCGGTTGTAAAAGGGATGAATGGCGAGATTGGTTTTGCCATCGGCGCAGAAGCGGTTGCCGCGTCCTTGCTGGCGGCGCAGGTAGCTCGAAGGGATTTCGCGCAAACCGAAAACCTGCGTGTAAAAGAGCAGCATGGTTTCCGGGTCGAGCGCGTTGTAGGCGATATGGCGCACGCGCGGAAATTGT
>VBKX01000626.1 GCA_005879435.1 Deltaproteobacteria bacterium | reverse complement strand
TTAACCGGTCGGATCTGGTGCTCCTGGCGTCAAAGGAGATTACCAAAATCGAGCAGCTCCGCGGCAAAGCGCTGGGCGGTTACACGGCGCAAGCATCGGTCAATGTTATTCTCGAGGAATTGTTGCGGATCAAGGGGCTGCGACCCGAGGAGTACAGTATCCTTAATGTCGGCACGGCGCGGGCCGCGTCGCTGATCAGCGGCAACGTTCCCGCCGCGGTCGTCACCGGCGTCGAGGCGGCCCGTCTCGTGAAACTCGGGTTTCACGTGCTGGCACGGGCGTCCGAGTTCGACTTGCCATCAGGCGGACTTGGCACGGGCGTCGCCGGACTGCAGAACAAGCGCGATGTCCTGCGCGCCGCGGTCCACGCTTGCCTTGACGGATTGCGGATCGCAGCCACGCAAAAAGAAAAGGTGCTGCCGATCTACATGAAGCAATTCGCGCTCACCCAGGATGAGGCAGGCTTCGTCTACGACAATGTCCGGGGATCGTGGGCGCTCGACGGGAGACCCACAGCCGACGCGCAAAAACTGGACGCTGAACTGACACGGCGCAACATGGGATTGAAGGAACCCGCGAAGCCCGAGCAGATCTATGATTTCTCGCTGCTAGACGAGTTGGCGAAGAAGTAGTTTCTTTCTCCCAGAACGAGCCTACCGATAGCATTCGGACAGCTAGACCCATTCAACGTCGGCCGGAACTTTCCGTCTTCCGAAACGTCGAAGGGAACGGGGATCGTGTTCGTAAAAGATCGTAGTCGTGACTCGTGATTCGAGAATTCCGAAACGTGGAAGTTGTCCTTCAGGTTTACCTTCCTTGAACTTTTGAACTTTGAACGCTTGAACCGCCGCAAGGCTGTTATCGAACCGATGGAACGGTCTATCGCCTCGATGGCTTGCGCGTCCAAGTCGTGCCGTTGCTCCATTTGATTCTGTCGCCGCTCACGTCGCCGCGCACATCTTGCCAGTCCGCCGCACGAATATTCCCATGACGATCGACTTCTAATCGACTCGTCTGACCGTTTTCATTTCTCGCTTCAAGCCTCCTACCATTTTCGTTGATCTCGGTGGGCTTGTTCCGATCACCATTCAAATACCACCGTCCCCGCAGCTGGCGTGCCTTTCGAGCATCAGCACTCCATCCATCATCGTCGCGTGTGAACGCCGGCTTGGGAACGGCAAACACTCCGCTCATAAGAACAAGAATGAGCCACAGCACAATTTTAGTTTTCATTTTTGGTCCCCTTTCCCAAAAGTATTCGGAGAAGCAAGCGCAGTGCCATAGAGCCCAAGTCATTATGAACAAGTAATTACGACTTAAACCTTCTCAATAGGAGGAAATAAACGCATACATTCCGTCCGGGAAATACCAACCACCTCGATGATTAGCGCGCTGCCGTTGGGGGTCCGTAAAAACTTACAGATTACTTTCTTAGTTCTTACCCCGGGCGGGCGCCGCAGCGCAAGGTGCTTCCAAGCCGGCAGACCGCCGCCACCTCAAGCTTGGTCGCGAATAGTCGTTCCAGGTCAGCGTGTGCTTTACTGCTTTGCATAACCGAGCGGGCTCCCTACGGTTCCTTCGCCTGCAAGGCGATAGTCGCCTGGTCGCGTGTTTCCCAGCCGATGGCGGTAAATCGACGAGTTGAAATCCGGCTCGACGCCGTAAAACAATTTCTCTCTAAAAAGTGGAATGAAATTCTTCGAATTGTATGACGACGGAAACCTTCACCCGATCAAAGTTGTAAAACGATAGCCGTGATTGAACGGCTTGAACGATTTGAACGAGGTGGGCTTCGTTTCCAGCGTCGCAAATTCGGGCCGAACATGGAATATTTACAGCTCATGCGCATCATCGTGCACGTCGACATGGACGCGTTTTATGCCGCAGTCGAGGAGCGTCTCAATCCCGCGCTGCGAGATCTTCCCGTTGTCGTCGGCGCCGACCCAAAGGAAGGCAAAGGCAGAGGCGTCGTCACAACTGCCAATTACAGGGCGCGAAAATTCGGCATCCGCTCGGCCCTGCCGATCTCACGAGCGTGGCGCTTCGCCGAAACGGCGCGCGGACGCGGCGAACCGGCGACCGTTTTTATTCAGCCGAATATGCCTCTCTATCGCGAAGTCTCCGGCCGCATCATGCAGATCGTGCAGCGCTACGCTGACGCCTTCGAGGAAGCGAGCATCGACGAAGCCTATCTCGACGTCTCATCGCTGGAACATTTCGCAGCCGCGCGGCAACGGATGATGCGGCTCAAGGGTGAGATCTGCGACCTCGAGGGGCTCGGCTGCTCGGTCGGCATCGCTCCCAACAAGCTGATCGCGAAGATCGCTTCGGACCGACAAAAGCCGGATGGTTTAACCGTCATCGAGCCCGAGCAGGTCGCCGATTTTCTCAGCCCGCTTCCCCTTCGGGTCATTCCCGGGATCGGGCCCAAGAGCGAACACTTTCTGCACGAAAGAAATCTGCGGACCGTCGAGGACCTGCGCCAAGTTCCCGAGTCCGCTCTCGTGGAGTGGTTTGGCAAATGGGGCAACCGCCTGTTCGAAAAAGTCCGCGGCATCGATGACTCCGAAGTGTCCAACGAATGGACGCGAAAATCCCTCGGCGAGCAGGAAACTTTCGCCGAGGATACGGGCAATCAGGCCCTCGTCACCGAGCGTCTCGATCGTATGGCGGAACGGATTATCGCCAAGCTGAAGGCAAAGGAGTTCAAGGGCTTTCGCACGGTGACAGTGACCGTTCGGTTCAGCGATTTTCAGACCACTAATCGCTCCCGCAGCCTGAAGGACGGCATCCGCATCGATGACGACGCCTTGCGCCGGCTCCAAGAAGCCGCGTTGTCGCTGATCCTGCCTTTTTTTGACGCCCGCGAGAATCCGCGCGCAAAGGCATTCCGTCTGATCGGCCTCCGTGCCGAGAAACTTTTTTAAACCAATGGGCGGGCAGGCCGAGATGGCCCTCAATGACCACGTATTCAGGAGCACACTGAGGCTGGAATCGTGGAAGTTTGGAACAAATTCCTCTTTCCTTAAACTCTTCTGCTTGTGAACCACTGTTGAGAAAATCACTTCGAGAACCACGGCCAATCGTCGCCCGTCGAAAGGAGCTGCCGCGGGTTGGAGGGGTCGCGCTATTCGAGCGTGTTTAAGGACAGATTCAGATGGGAATTCTCGAATCGTGGAAGTTCCCATCTGAATCTGTCCTTAAACATTGAACGTTGAACCCCGCGTCGGCCTTTGAACGGGCCTTGATCGATTGACGTTTTGAACGGAGCAAAGCGAATTAAGCCCGCTACGCGGATGGCTTCGGCATTCTGGCAACGGCCATCGGGCCAAGGCTTTGGGCATTGAGCAAGAGGTCTCGCGCTTCGATATCGTCGCATTTAACAAGCCTCGTCATGCCGAGCAGAGGCGGCGCGTACGTCGACACTGAAAAAGGACTTAACGGCTTGCGATTCTGAATCCTGTGTCGGTAAATGTTTTATAGGTGATCTGCGCGGCTGTGACCGTGATGTGACCGAAGGTGGAGGTTGGAAATGAGTAGTCATGAATTGCGTCTCGGTAGGACTCTTCGGTTGGACCGACGCTCGACTTGGCTGTGGTAAGGCACCGAACGCGGGATATCGTAAGTGGCGCCACGTCTCAACATCGTCGTGCGACGACCTGTGCGTTCGGGCAAAGCGTGGCGCTTGCAGCAGCAGCGGCAAATTGTGGCTTAGCTGCTTACATTACGGCCAGGCGTCCCCACCGGCGCAACAAGCTCGCCGCCTCCGCGCCGCTTGCATCCAATGCCGGATCGAGCAGGCGTTTGTTGGTCGGAAGAATAACGATGAGGGTAAAAGCGACGATGATTCCCAGAAGTAACGCGGCGACTATAGATCCTGTATCGTTAAGCGACCATCCGCCGATCACGCCCGCCACACATCCTGCAATCGCGAGCGAAGCTTGCATGATCGCGCCCCGCTTATAGCTCGGGGCAAATTCGCGAACCGCGATCTCTGTTCCACAACTTAGACGAGCTGGATGCTCGACGACGCTCACATAAATGGCCGCGCCGGCAAATATGCCGGCGGCCAACGTAGCGACAATCAAAAACACCATAGTTGATTCGGCGACGATTGAACCGTCCTGCGCTGTCGAATACTAAACACGGCTCACGACATTCTCCTCTCGGTGTCAAGACTCGCGGCTCACAGGTGCGAGAGGCGTGAGCTCGATGTGTACCGTCTTATAACCCTGGAGGCGATGAGCAAGCGGCACAAGGACGCCATGCAGGATTGGATACTTTTTATTTAGCGCGCGGCTCGCGTGATCCGCTTCAGTACCGCCGAGCACTCTCGCGCGAGCGCCGATCGCCGGGCCGGTGGGTTTACCGCGAGCAGTGGAAGGCGCAATCTCGACTGTGGGATTGTTTCGGATGCGCTTTAATTTCCAAGCCGTATCAAAAGTGCGCACAAAGGCGCGGTCACCGTCAACGACGATATTGACCGGTGTCCCGACCGGTGTGCCGTCGCGACGATACGTCGTGAGCAAAACCGTTCTCTGATGCACAAACTGATTAAAAGCACCCGCCATCTGCTGTGCGCCCACAAAGGGCATCGTTTCTCCGGCCAATTAGCAAATGGATAGTTCTCGGCTTGCAGCCCAGCGAGAAACGCCTCCTGGCTGGTTTCTCACTTTGCCTCTAACTCGAGTTATTTCAGTAGTCGCCAACGTCCCCTTTTACAGCGCGATCGTTTCAATCCGCTGGATTTCTTCGGTGGAGAGTGCGAACTGTTCGGCTTGTAGATCCTCTTTCATATGGCGTTGGCTCGTGGTGCCGGTCAACGGGAGCATCCCGATTTGCATCGCAAACCGAAAGATGATCTGTGCGGAACCCGCACCTAACCGTTGCGCGATGGCGCGAATTTCCGGGTCAGCAAGGACTGCTCTATTGGCGGTTAATAGCGAAAAGCCTTGATAGATGATGCCATGGGCTTGGCAAATCTCCCTAACCTCTTTGTCCCATCCGAGCGCTGCAAAACAGCGGTTTTGCACGACCATGGGTTTATGATTCGCCTGTTCACAGAGCTGGGTAAGTTGACCGGCCGTGACATTGCTGATGCCGATCATTTTGGTTTTCCCCGATTGATAAAGTCCTTCCATGGCCGCCCACACCTCCCAGTCCGCTTCTCCCAAGCCCCGCCTCTGAAACGGCGCGTGTAAGACATAGGAGTCGACATATTCGGTGCAGAGGTGGGTCAACGAGCTGTCAAAGGACTGTCTTACCTGGGTCGTTAGATCGGCCGACGCATCATAGGGGGTTCGATGGTCTTGGCCATCGACCGAAGTAAACTTGGTTTGGAGAAACAGGGTGCCCCGCTTGATCCCTTGCTTCTCGAGGGCCTGCAAGGCTTCACCCACCAGGGCTTCCTCGTAATGGATCAGTTGATTGGACGTGTCGATGGCCGTGAAGCCTGACGCCACAGCTAATTGCACCAGTTCCTTGGTGGCCTCTTTTTTCCATGCCGTACCATACATAAAAGTAGGAATAGGAACCTGGTTATAGGTTGTCAAGGTCATGTTGTTTCCTTCAAGTCTAAATGCTGCTGCCATGCTACGCGTCTCCTGCCTCTCACCCCAACGGGACTTCCCTCATTTCTGTGAGTCCTCTACCGATGACATCACACAGCGCGCGGGGTCAGACTTTCTATTCTTGACAATCTGCCGCTAGTCGCGCCGTCTGCTTCCTCAAAGTTTCGTTCTCGCTCATACGAACGGCGAAACGCGAGACTAAAGAACTCACCGTGGCAGCGTCTCGACCCAGACACTTCGCGACATCTTTAAGCTTATAGCCCAGCCGCCGGATAAGTACATATCCGACCAGCGCCCGCGATTGCGAGACCTGACGAACGGCATTGTTGCGATCAAGCTGATTTTTGGGCTCGGCTAAAGTGATTTCCTTAAGCAGCAGCATGCGTAGCGAAGCGATTGAACGTTTTGAACGACTTGAACGGGCTTAGGTTTCTTTGGCGGACGACCGTCTTCCCTTGACACGGTGACACGCCGTGATTAACTTCCGGCTATGTTAAAGAAAAGGTTTAAAAAGGAGAGCTAATTATGGAACTAGTAAGATGGGAACAAGTGGAGGGAGTAAACAGAATTCAGTCCCGGATCAACGAGCTATTCGAAGACACGCTCGGGCGGACACGGGTGCAACAGGGTGCTGCCGCTGGAGTCTGGTATCCTCCGGTGGACATTCTTGAAAGTAAGGATTCGTATATCATTCGCGCCGAGCTGCCCGGGATGAGAAACGAGGACCTCAAAACGGAAGTGAACGAAGGGATGTTGACCCTCAGTGGCGAGAGAAAGTTTGAAGAGCCGGCCAATGGGGTCGAGTACCACCGGGTCGAGCGGGTTGCAGGTAAATTTTCGCGATCCTTCTATCTACCGCAAACGGTGAAGCAAGATAGCATCAAAGCGACCTATCGCGATGGAATACTTGAGATACAAG
>VBKX01000621.1 GCA_005879435.1 Deltaproteobacteria bacterium | reverse complement strand
CCTCGCCCTCGGGGATGCTTACCATATAACGGCTCCTGCACCCGAGGGCGAGGGAGCCGTTATATGGTAAGCATCCCCGTTGGCTCCATAACCGATTACTTCGGCGAAAATCTTCGCGCCGCGCTTGAGCGCATGCTCGCGCTCTTCGACGATCAGCACGCCGGATCACTCGCCGACCACGAAACCATCGCGCTCCTTATCGAACGGCCGGCTAGCGCGCTCCGGCTCGTCGTTGCGAGTCGACAGCGCTTTCATCGCGGCAAAACCGCCGACCCCTAACGGAGTGATGACTGATTCCGCCCCACCCGCGATTACGGCATCTTGTATTCCCCGTCGAAGCAGATGAATCGCTTCGCCAATTGCGTGAGTCCCCGATGCGCACGCCGACGTCGGCGTCCAATTGACACCCTTGGCGCCGTGACGAATCGCGATATGACCTGCCGCCAGATTGGAAATAACTTTCGGAATGAAAAATGGCGAGATCTTACGCGGTCCGCCGTCGAGCAGCGCCTTGTGCGTGACTTCGATGGTGTCGAGGCCGCACAATCCGACGCCGATGATCACTCCAACGTTTTCAGCAAGTTCACCTTCGATTTTTAAGCCGCTGTCTTGCGTCGCCATCGACGCCGCGCCGAGTGCGTACTGGATAAAGAGATCCATTTTCTTGATCTCTTTTGGCTCGATAAAATCCTCGGCCTTAAAATCCGGCACTTCGCCGGCGATGCGCGAGGCAAACCCTTCGGTGGCAAAGCGCGTAATCGGCCGGATGCCGGAGCGTCCTTCCATTAACGCTTGCCAATTTTTTTCGACACCCGTCCCTAGGGGGGAAACAATACCGAGGCCCGTCACAACAACTCTGCGTTGTTCATGCATGTTTAAGTCTCGTAACCGATCTGTAATAAATTTGAAATGGTAAAATAGATGAGTCGGCGATGAGGGTCAATAGGATTCTAGTTTATCGATAATTTTCATGCACTTGCAGTACACGGCCAATCAGCGGGGCGATTTTGCTTTCAGCCAGTGGCAATCGGCCGACCGGATGCGGTTGCGGATCTTGCATCTCCGCTAATACCGCCGCCACTGAGTTACGCAGGCCCGCAAGATCGTAACCGCCTTCGTGCAAGAAGGCGATGCGGCCATCGGCAAACTGATTTGCAAGTGCGAGCAGCGATCGCGCCATCGTGCCGAACCCTTGCTCCGTCACACCCATGCCGCCCAACGGGTCGCGGCGGTGCGGATCGAAACCCGCGGAAACTAAAATCCATTCGGGTTGAAATTTTGTCGCGGCAGGAACAACGATATCCTGGAAGACTTGCAAATACTCCGCGTCGGCGCAGCCCGCCGGGAGCGGCACGTTGATCGTGTAGCCCGCGCCGGCTGCGACGCCCACTTCATTCACCGCTCCGCTCCCCGGATAGAAGGGAAACTGATGCGTCGAGATGAATAATACCGTGGGATCGTCGTAGAACGCATCCTGGGTGCCGTTACCGTGATGCACGTCCCAGTCCATAATCAAAATCTTCTTTGCGCCGTAGGCGCGCTTGAGGTATTCAGCGCCGATCGCCATGCTGTTAAATAAGCAAAAACCCATCGCCCGGTTGCGCAACGCATGATGGCCTGGAGGCCGAACCAACGCGAAGCCGTTGGGACTTTCCTTTGCCGCGATCGCATCCAGTAAGGTTAAAAACCCGCCCACCGCTAACAAACTGACGCCGAACGAATCACGACAGGTAATCGTGTCGCCATCCAAAGCATATCGATTGACCGCCGAAGTCGATTCGACGAGGCGCACATGGTCTGCCCCGTGAGTTTTCTCGACGTCGGCCCGGGTCGCCGCTTTGGGAGAGGTGAGCTGAAATTTCCGTTTATCGAGGTCGTTGGCCAATTCGAGCTGAACTTGAATCCGTTCCGGTCGCTCCGGGTGTGAATCGCCGGGCAAGTGCTTTAAGTATTCTTGATCGATGACCACCGCGGGTTTTGCCATTTGAATAACCTAACATCTAAGCTATCGCCCTGCAAAGCAGCGGACTATTCTTGCCAACGTCGACGAAATCGCATAGTTTACAATCATGTTCGGTATCGGCATGCCAGAATTGCTTTTGATTCTTGGCTTGGCTTTAATCGTCCTCGGCCCCAAAAAACTGCCGGAATTGGCGCGCGCGCTGGGCAAGGGCCTAGCCGAGTTTCGCCGCGCTACCGACGAATTGAAAAACGAATTCCGCCAGATGGAACGCGAGGTCGATGACGCATCGGCTAGCGCCACCGATAAAGTCGACCCATTGCCGGAAAAGCCGGCTGATTCGATCGCGGCAAATCCCGAATCTACCCCCGAAAAAACGTGAGCACGAGTGAAGGTAACGGGCAGTCATCCGACGTCCAGATGCCCTTTACCTCCCATCTTGCGGAGCTGCGCTCACGCCTGATCAAGAGCACCTTGGCTATCGCCGTCGGCTTTTCCGCTTGTTACGCAATCGTCGATGACCTATTTGCCATCCTCGCGGCTCCCGTGCGACGCCTTCAAATTCGCGGTCTGGCGCTGATCGGGACGACTGTAACCGAAGCGTTCTTTACTAAAATGAAAGTCTCCTTCATCGCGGCGATCATCATCGCGTCTCCGATATGGCTGTGGCAGGCGTGGCAGTTCGTTGCGCCGGGGCTCTACGAACACGAAAAACGCTACACCCGGAGCTTCGTTTTTTTCGGATCGCTTTTCTTCATCGGCGGCGCGGTGTTCTGTTATGAAATCGTGATCCAGCAAGGGTTGAGCTTCCTGCTGCACCGCTATGAAGTGATCGATGTTCGACCCCTATTACAGATCGGCGATTATCTGTCCCTGGTCTCGCGCCTCGTGCTCGTCGACCACCGGTTTTTGATTCGCCACAGCCGCTATGCAGTTATCGCGCTGGCTCTACTGGCCGCGGTGTTAACGCCGCCGGATTTGATCTCGCAAGTGCTCCTGATGGCGCCGTTGATACTGCTCTACGGCATCAGCATCGCCGCCGCCTATATCGCGCGTTGGAGAATGAATCGATTGGAGCGAGGCGCTGAATAAAAAGGCCGACCGATTTCGGTCAGCCCGTTGAACGCCATTGAATATAGAATTGGGTCCGTTAACTGTCTTCGTTGACGAAGGCGCACGCGGCAAATACGGTGGTCCAGAGCCCGTCCTTGTTGCCGATCGCGGACTGGGTAATATTCGTCGTGCGCACAATTTTGCCGGACATTTTGAACAGATTTTCTCTCTCGTCCCAAGCAATATCCGGGTCGAATTCAATACCGAGGGTGGTCGCTAACATGCTGGCGGCCAGGTCTTCGGCGTACTCGCCGGCTTTTTCTTCGGTCTCGCCAAACGAATGGTGTTCCGAGAGATAGCCATGTTGCTCTTGATCCGCGGGTATGGCGACGCCGACCGAAGCGGCAACTAAGCGGTTCGGCTCATTGGTGCTCTCGCGGTCGTATACACAAAAGACGATTTCACCGGGGCGTAGGAGCTTGGTCCCCTCTTCCTTGGAGATTCGTTTGCAACCCGGCGGGTAGATGCTCGACACCAAGACTAGATTGCAAAAGGCCAGGCCAGCCGAGCGCAACGCCAACTCGAAGGATGCCAACTTTTCCTTGTGGACGCCGACTCCTTTGGTAAAAAAACATTTTTTTGGAATCATTTTCGGCTGCTATAACACGAATGAAACTAACTGACAAGAATAAGACTCAAGAAATTGGTTAAAAACTCGTTACTCGACGATAACGAGCACAGCGCCACCGTCTACGGTATCGCCGGGCTTTACTTTGATCTCTTTGATCTCACCGGCAATCGGACTGCGGACCTCGTTTTCCATCTTCATGGCCTCGACAATAACCAGTCCCTGACCTTTCTCGACGGAGTCACCCTCCGCCACTAAAATGGCGATGATCTTGCCGGGCATGGGCACGGAGACCAATTGGCGGCCCTCCAACTCTACGCCGGATTGCGTGCCGCCAATTCGCATCCGCCGTTCGTCGACCAGCTGGATGCGATAAGTGCGCCCATCAACGAGCACGCGATACTCGTCGTCGGTATTATCGACCTCGATTTCAAACGACCGATCATCGACAATCAACGAGTAATTGGTTCGGCCGGTCTTTTTTCCGTCGACGAGGAATTCATTGCCATCCACCGATACCCGATAGACGAGCCATGACAACAGCCGTTAGGAGCGGCGCCAGCCGCGCCCCGGGTACGTCTCGTGGCGGCGCAACGAATTACGCTTTCCTTGTTCGCGCCACTTGGACGGCTCGGCGGCTCCTCTCGCTAAAAGCCCCAGAGTCTGCTCCTGTTCGCGGTGCAGCGCCGCGATCGCTGCGGATGCCAGCGCGATTTCCTTGTGCGGCAGCACTTCTTCGCTGTTCGATGCCCGATACTCTTCTTCGATGAAACCGGTATTGACGTCCCCGGACATGAACCGCGGGTGGCGCAAGATCCATTGATTGAATGAAATGTTGGTCTTGATGCCGCGCACCTGATATTCACGTAGCGCGCGGCGCATGCGAAGAATCGCCTCGACGCGATTTTCGCCCCAGGTAATCAACTTGGCGATCATCGGATCATAGTAGATCGGCACTTCTGCGCCTTCGTAAACACCGCAGTCATTTCTCAAACCGAGTCCTTCCGGCAGCCGCAGCCCCTCGATCTTGCCGGGACAAGGCATGAAATCTCTTTCCGGGTCCTCGGCGTAAATGCGGCATTCGATGGCGTGACCAGTCTGCGTGATATGGCGCTGGCGCCACGGCAAATAGCCGCCCGCCGCGATCTCAATCTGAGCTTTGACCAAATCGATGCCGACAACCCGCTCCGTCACGGCGTGTTCGACTTGAAGGCGCGTATTCATTTCAAGAAAATAAAAATTTTGCTCCGGGTCGAGCAGAAACTCCAACGTTCCGGCGCCGACGTATCGGACCGCGCGCGCGCCCTGGATGGCGATCCTGCCGATGCGTCGGCGCGTGCGATCTTCCAACCCAGGGGCCGGGGACTCCTCGAGGACCTTCTGATGGCGCCGTTGGATCGAACATTCGCGGTCATAGAGATGGATCACGTGGCCGTAACTGTCGGCGAGGATCTGAATTTCCACGTGACGGGGTCTTTCGATGAATTTCTCGACGTAAAGCCTGGCGTCGCCGAACGAAGAAGCCGCTTCGGACCCGACGGCTCGGAATGCGGATGACACTTCGCGTCGCCGGCGCACCAGCCGCAGACCCTTGCCGCCGCCTCCGGCGACCGCCTTTAACATGCATGGATAACCAATCGACTCGATCGTCTTCAGGACCTCTTCTTCGGAGGTGAGAATGCCGTCCGACCCGGGAACCACGGGCACGCCGGCGCTCTTCATGATTTGGCGCGCCTTCACTTTGTCGCCCATCTGATCGATCACTTGCGGCGAGGGACCGATGAACACGATGCCTTCGTCCTTGCAACGCTGTGCAAACTTCGCGTTCTCCGCTAAAAATCCGTAGCCCGGGTGCACCGCTTCCGCCCCGCTCTTCTTGCAGACGTCGATTATGCGGTCGATCGATAGGTAACTTTGTGTCGACGGCGCCGGTCCGATCGGGTAGGCGTAGTCGGCGTATTTTACGTGCAGCGATTCGCGGTCGGCTGCGGAATAGACCGCGACCGTTTCGATATCGAGCTCGCGGCAAGCGCGCGCGATGCGCACGGCAATCTCACCGCGGTTGGCGATGAGGATGCGCTTAAACATAGGCGAGGAGGCGTGAGGCGTGAGGCGTAAGCCGTGAGCAGGAAAGTGCTTTGAGACTCCTCGTGCCCCGTGCCTCGCGCCTCGTGCCTTTTCTAGAGTGGAATATTCCCATGCTTCTTCGGCGGATTGTGGTCTTGTTTATTTTTCAGCATCTCCAGCGCGCGGACCAACGTCGGACGGGTATCTTCGGGATAAATTACCCCGTCGACATAACCAGACTCCGCGGCCTTGAAAGGGTTGGCGAACGTTTGCCGATAGTCGGCGACCATCTCGTCGCGCGCCTTGGCGGGATCAGCGGCCTTCTGCAGCGTGTCGCGAAAAACAATATTGATCGCGCCCTCGGGTCCCATCACGGCGATCTCGCCGGTAGGATAGGCCAAGTTGATATCGCCGCGCAAATGTTTGCTCGACATCACGATGTAACCGCCGCCATAAGCCTTGCGCGTCACGATGGTAACTTTCGGCACCGTCGCTTCGGCGTAGGCATAGAGCAATTTCGCGCCATGGCGAATGATACCGTGATACTCCTGATCCGTGCCAGGCAAGAAACCCGGCACGTCGACGAACGTCACCACGGGAATATTAAAACAATCGCAAAATCGAATGAAGCGGGCCGCTTTCACCGATGCGTTGATGTCCAAACAGCCCGCCAGGTGGGCGGGCTGATTGGCAACGATGCCGACCGAGCGCCCTCCGACGTGAGCCAATCCGATGAGAATGTTGCGGGCGAACTCCGGTTGCACCTCATAGAAATATCCTTCGTCGACGACGGCCGTAATCAGCTCCTTCATGTCGTAGGGACGGTTGGGATTATCCGGAACGAGATCCTTGAGCCGCCTGTCGCGCCGCAACGGATCGTCGTTGTTTGGGCGAAACGGCGGATCCTCCTGGTTGTTGCTCGGCAAAAAGCCGATTAAGTCGCGGATCATCAGCAGACAATCTTTTTCCGTGTTGGCGGTGAAATGTGCCACGCCGCTCGCGCCCGCGTGGGTCTCGGCGCCGCCCAGAGCTTCCTTGGTGACTTCTTCGTGAGTCACCGTTTTGATGACGTCCGGCCCGGTGATGAACATGTAACTGTTGGTCTTCAGCATGAAAATGAAGTCGGTGATCGCCGGCGAATAAACCGCGCCGCCGGCGCATGGCCCCATGATTGCCGTGATTTGCGGCACGACGCCCGAGGCCATGACGTTGCGCTGAAAAATTTCCCCGTATCCGGCGAGACTGTCGACGCCTTCTTGAATACGCGCGCCGCCGGAATCGTTGATGCCGATCAGCGGCGCGCCGTTCTTGATCGCCATGTCCATCACTTTGCAGATTTTATCCGCCACGACGCGGCTCAGGCTGCCGCCAAACACGGTGAAGTCCTGGGAATAGACGTAAACCAAGCGGCCATCGATCGCGCCGAAACCCGTCACTACCGCGTCGCCGAAAAACTTTTGCTTTTCCATGCCGAACTCGGTGCAGTCGTGCAGGCGCAAACGATCAAGCTCAACGAAGCTGCCGCTATCGAGCAAGATATCGAGTCGCTCGCGCGCTAACAGTTTTCCCTGTTCATGCTGCCGACGCGCGCGCTCCTCTCCGCCCCCGGCATCCGCCTTTTGATTAAGCTCACGCAGCTTGTCGAAGTTATTCGTGGTGACCATGAAAAAAGATCCTTAGACGCGAAATCAAAGTCTTCCTGACAGAGAGTGGCGGCATCATAACAAACAGCCTTGGTGTGTCAACAGAATTGCGCGGTAGAGCCGTCATGAATACCGCCAAGTTGCGCTTGGTCTGGGCGCGCGTTACTATTCCATCGGACAAATCTACTCTCAATTTTCACGAGCTAAACCAAATCATGGTCGAATCAAAACCCAAACACTCCCGAGCGAACATAGATGTTACAAACGATTCCCGCGTTGCGAAGCTGCGCGCCGACCAAGCGCTCTTGTTGGTCACCGCAAGCGAAGGTGACGCCAATATGCTCTACGCCGTTGGCTTCTTCGTGCCCGATCCGTTCATTTTTTTTGAGCATAAGAATATCAAGTTTGTGGTGATGAGCGACTTGGAGATCGACCGCGCAAAAAAACAGGCCCACGTCGATCGCGTCCTTTCCCTTTCGCTCTACCAGCGCAAATTGCGCAAGCTGGGCAAGGCGCCGGCGGGCATGATCGATATTCTCGATTTATTGTTTCGCGAAAGAGGCATCCGCTCTTTGATCGTGCCGGCAAACTTTTCGGCTTTGCTGACCGACCAACTCAGAGCGAAAGGCTTTAGCGTGCAAATCAAGCGCGATACGTTTTGGGCCGAGCGCGAGGCCAAGAACCGCGTCGAGGTTCAGCAGATTACTGAATCTTTGCGCGTAGCGCGGCTGGGACTCGAGGCCGGCATCCGCATGCTCAAGCGAACTCAAACCAAACGCGACGGCTACCTTTACTTGAATGGAACGCGGTTGACTTCGGAAATGCTCAAAACCGCGGTGAACACGACGATCATGGCGCAGGGTTGGTTGCCGAGCCACACGATCATCTCTTCGGGCAATCAATGCGTCGACCCGCACCACGAAGGCAGCGGACCGATCAAAGCGAATACGTCGATCATCTTCGATATCTTTCCGCGTTCGCAACGCAACGGTTATTTCGGCGATCTCAGCCGGACGGTGGTGCGCGGACGTGCCTCCGACAAGCTCAAAGAGATTTACGCGACGGTGCAAGCGGGGCAGAACATCGGCTACGAACAAATACGCGACGGCGTCAATGGGAAAGAAGTCCACCAAAATATATTGGTTCTCTTTGAATCGCGCGGGTTCCATACGGGTCGGATAAACGGCCGCATGCAAGGGTTTTTTCACGGCACGGGCCATGGCTTGGGTTTGGATATTCATGAACCGCCGCGCATTGCTCCCGTCGATGCTATCTTGCGCACCGGCCATGTCGTGACGGTCGAGCCCGGTCTGTATTATCTTGGCGTCGGCGGCGTGCGCTTGGAAGACGTCGTCGTCGTCAGCGCCAAAGGCAACCGCAATTTGACCGACTGTCCGCAGTTTCTTGAAATTTAGTTCAATTGACGCTCCCGTCTGACGATCGACACAGAAAGCGCAGGCCTGACTCGGTAACGCTCATGACTATGGACGACAGCGAGATCGCGGCTCTTATCGCTGACCTGGATCATCACGATAAGCCGACAATTCGAGCCGCCGTCGATGCGCTCCTCCCGTTAGCGGAGCAATCTCCCGCCCTGCGCGCCTTGCTGCATGAACGGCTGACCCGCTCAGGGCAACAGAATTATTGGCCGGTCGCATACGTCCTCGGACAACTTCCCTCCCCATCCCATGCCGTCGTGCAAACTCTGCTCGATGCGCTCGCCCACCGCGAACCAGACATCCGCTGGGCGGTCGCCCTGTTGTTAATTCGCATCGCCAAACAAAACGTTAAACTCGTCAGCCGCCTGATCGACCTCAGCGCAACCGGAACCGCCAATCAAAAAAGGATGGCGCTGTACTGTATTCGCGACCTAGTTCTAAGCGACGCCGCGAGCTTGGCGGCATCGGTCAACGCTCTGAGCGACGTTGATCCAACCGTCAGAGTGGCGGCAGCCATCTGTCTGAAGCCGAGAGCGGATCTGAAAGACGATGGTAGAAATCTTTTGTTGAGATTAGTCTCGGAAGAATTTTCGGCGGGACTCGATGCGGCGAGTCGCAGTGACGACCCGCAAATGAAAAAGGCCGCCCTCGCGGCCCTTTCACTACTGCAGAAATGAAAGGTCCGCTTCATCCGGCAACTCATCGCGGCCGGTGAAGCGGACCCCTAGGTGGACTGAGGGGGATTCCCAGGCTCCAGGCCCGAATCCCCGTCAAAGATTCCGCCTAGAGCCTAGGTCTCAGCCACCTCGCAGACAATACATTTATCAATCATGTCTGGACCACCTCCTTTCTCTGCTGAGCGCAGTTTACGAAAGTGGTTTCGAACTGTCAATAAAAATCCGTGAGAATTATCTCGCGATCGTTGTCGCTCGCTGAAAAAACTTTTTAACCGAATATTCAGAATTGCCGGCGGAGTATTGTGATCAACGAGCGGGATAATTCGATCGTCTAAGATCGGTCGCGGAAAATATGACCAGCTATTCGCCGTAAAGCTTCTTGATGAACCCAGTCTGTTCCAGTTCTTTCAAATAGCTGATGTCGATAAAACTCTCAGGTGCGAGGCTCTTGGCCTTCGGCGTGCGCGAACCGATCTCGTCCAGAACCATTTGAATTCCTCTGATCGTCGGATAGGGAACTTTGGGCATAATCTTTACGGCGTAGTGCTGGTAGGTTTCTTCCAACGCTTCTTGGTCCTTGATGCGCGAGTACTTGCCGATCACTTTTACGGCGAAATTCTTGTCCGTCTTGAAACGGTGCAAGCCCTCAACGTAGGCGCGCACATAGCGCCGCACAACATCGGGCGCCTCGCGCATGTAGCTTCGCGTCGTTACCACACCCGCGCCCTGATAATCGATGCCGATGGTGCTCAAGTCTGCGAGTAGATGGTAGCCGAACTTCGCCGCTTGGAGATGCAGCGGCGAAGCGAGCAAACCGCCGTCGATGGCGCCCGCCGCCAAGCCCGCGAGAGTTTCGGGCGAGCCACCCATCTGGATCAATGCCACGTCACGGTCGGGCTGGAGATTCCACTGGCCAAGCACATAGCGCAGCAGAAAATCGTCCGAGGTACCGAAACGGCTGATGCCGATCTTTTTGCCTTTCAAATCTTCGCGCCGCTTGATCTCCGCCTTGACCATGATCTTCTGCCCCGGCTTGTTGTTGGGACCGGCAAGCATCACGAGATCCGCGCCGGCAAGATTGGCCTGGATGACCGCCGGAATCGCGATCTCGGAAATCGGAATGTCTTTCGCCAACATCGATTGGACGATCCGCGAGCTGCCGGCGACGTAGATAAGTTCCACATCCAAACCATGCTTCTCGAATAGCTTAGCGTCTTTGGTCACCCAAATAACCGCCATCGAACCGACGGTAGTCGGATAAGCCACTTTGACTTTGGTCTGCGCATTGATCGAACAAACGAACACGGAGAGCGCAAACAAAAGCGTGATGAAGAATGTTTTCATTCTTGCACCTTGGAACCTTGAACTTTGAACCTTGAACAGCCTCTAGGGATGCACATCCTCTAAAAACCAATCCGTTGGAATTTCCCGCCCCACTCGCGCTTCCCGCGCGCGCGCCAATACTTCGCTCCCGACCGCGGCGAACTGCAAA
>VBKX01000112.1 GCA_005879435.1 Deltaproteobacteria bacterium | reverse complement strand
GCCGAAGTCACCGTGCAAGGCCCCCGGCGCGTCGCCAGCTACTACCGGATTCCCGCGATCCAGGTCGAAACGATCTGCGCTTATACCAATCAGGTTCCTTGCACGCAGACGCGCACGCCGGGCAGCCCGCAGACGACTTTCGCTATGGAGTCGCAGATCGATATCATCGCGCGCGAACTGGGCATGAACCCTGTCGAGTTCCGTATGAAAAACCTACTCGACGATGGCGATGCGACGCCCTTCGGCCAGAAACTGAAAGGCATTGTCGTCAAAGATATCTTGAAGAAAGCACTCGATACTTCCGGCTGGAAAAAACCCAAGGGAAAAAGCGTCGGCCGCGGCGTGGCCGTCTACGAGCGACCGTCGGGCGCGGGAAAATCCGGCGCGGCGATCACTATTGAAACCGATGGCCGCGTTAACGTGCACCTGGGAGTTCCCGACGTCGGTCCCGGTATTCACACGGTCGTGCAACAGATCGTCAGCGAAGTGCTTGACCTGCCCCGCGAGCGCGTCACGGTTCGCGTGGAAGACACCGACAGCTCGCCTTATGACTCGGGCACTGGAGGCAGCAAGTCGACCAACAGCGTCGGCACCGCGGCTTTTCAGGCCGTCTCGGAAGTCAAAGAAAAACTCTTAGCTCTCGCCGCGGCGAGAATCGGCTGCAAGCCGGAAGAGATCCAGGCTGCGAACGGACGCTACAACGCCCCGGCGCGCAAGGCGATGTCATTCAGCGACGTGATCGTTCTCGCGCTCGAACAAAACGGCGAGTCGCTCACGCATCTCAGCGTCTATGAACCGTCGCGCGCGCCGATCACTTCCTTCGCCGCGCAGGTCGCGGAAGTCGAGGTCGATCGAGGAACCGGTCAAGTGAAGGTCAACAAACTCACCACCGTGCACGATTCCGGCACTGTGCTGAATCATTTGAGCTACCAGGGACAGATCGACGGCGGAGTAGTCACCGGATTGGGTTTCGCGTTGATGGAAGACAATTCCTTGGTCGATGGCAAAATGGCTACGGCAAATCTCGGCGAGTTCAAAATGGCTACGGTCGCGGACGTGCCAAAATTAACAACAGTATTGATGCAGGACGCCAACGGCCCGACTCCCTACCAGGGCAAGGCGATAGCCGAAATTCCTAACGTCCCCACGGCAGCGGCGATTGCCAACGCCATTGAGGACGCCGTCGGCGTGCGCTTGCATGATTTACCGCTGACATCGGAGAAGGTCTATGCAGCGCTGAATAAGGGTTAAGAGTTTCGGTGGCCTTAGGTGAACGATGCGATTCGATTCGCTCACCGCATCCTACGAAAAACTCGAAAGGCCTCGTTTCCATCACTTCCACACCGACTTGATAAAACCAGTTTTCTCCAGCTCGTCCATATAACTCGCGTCGATGAACTCGTCGACCTTGCGGTTTTTTGCTTTGGGATTATTCTCGGCGATCAAGCTCAGCGAGTTTTCCACGCCCTTGAGATTTATCTTGGGAATCTTCTTGATGTAGCGCGACGTGAAGAGATCGTAAGTGCTTGCCAGCATATCGCGGTCGCTGATCCCGCCGTATTTCCTCAGCGCCCGAATGCCCAGCTCGCGATCCGTCATTTTAGAAAGCGCAGAACCTCATCGCGATTGCTTTTGCCGAACTTGCGGCTAATGACGACCGTGGTGGCCGGGATCTCGTAGCCGGAGTCGGCATAATCCAGCAGTGTCTTGAGATTCAACTTCTCCGCTTGAATCGACGTCGGAAAGGAAATGACGCCGCCATCCACGGTACGCTGGGAAATTGCCGTTACGATATCGGGCATGCGGCCAATCTGAATCAGTTTCACATCCTTTTGCGGTTCCAATCCCCAGTTCTTCAGTGCCGGGCGAATCAGCAAATCCGTCAGCGAGCCAAAGGGCGTGACAGCGAGCGTTTTTCCTTTAAGATCCTGGGGCTTCGTAATCGAAGGATGAACCATCACTTTCATGATCTGTCCGTCGATGGAACTGCCAATTTGTACGAGGTCAGCCCCTTCCACCGACGCCTGCAGGTAGACCACCGAGGAAACAGTCGAGAAATCCAATTGACCGGCGACGTGCACCTGAATCAGCTGTACTCCCTGGACGTAGATCATCTCGGCGTCGAAGCCGTATTTTTCAAAAAGCCGAGCTTCTTTGGTTGCGAATATCCGACACGGATCCGCGGCGCACTCGCGCTTTCGCTCCGCATCGGCGCAAGCAAACTGATCATCCCGGCGAAAAATAGAACGGTTCGCGGCAGCAATCTCATAGTTTGCCTCCGTTCCTTTATCGAAGCAGAAAACCGCGGCGCGCAAGATGTTCCGCGCAGCTTTCAAGATGTCGCATCTGATCGCCCGTGGCGAAGCGCAGCACTAAACTTCGAGCTCCAGCCTGGGTGTAGGCTTGAATGTGATCCATGACTTGATCCCAACTGCCCATGACGCAGACCATCGCCTTGGCCACGGCTTCATAGGGCCGGTTGTAGTACTGTGCAAGAAAGTTCTGACCTTCGCGGACGGCGTTGTCATCGCCGGCGGCCAGAGTGAAATAGAGTCCGGGTTCGATCGCTTGCGAATCGCGTCCCGCCTCGGCCGCGTAGGCGCGAATCTTTTCGAGGCACTGCTTGTAAATTTTTGGATCCGTAATGTTGTTGAGCCAGCCGTCGGCCATGCGAGCGACGCGCTTAGCCCCGGTTCGATATTGTTCGACGCGAGCCAGATCGGCACGCCGCCGGGCTGGATCGGTTTGGGTTCCACCGTGACATGATCGAAGGTCGAGAAGTTGCCGGCAAACGAGACGTCGTTCTCACGCCACAATTTGCGAATGACTTGCACCAGCTCTTCGCTCATCCTGATGCGTTTCGCCGGGTCATGGCCGAGGACTTTATACTCGTGCTCCTGCACCGGATCGTTGGGCCGGCTGTAACCAATGCCAAGATCAACGCGTCCGCGGCTAAGCCAGTCGAGTTTGGCGACCGTGTGCGCGACCAATACGGGATTTCTTAGCGCCGCGAGATAAACCGCCGTGCCCAGGCGAACGCGTTAGGTGCGAGCGCCGACGGCGCCAAGGGTCGTCAGCGGATCGAGGCGCGGTTTTGCGACGACGCTGTCGCCGACCCAGACGGAATGAAATCCGAGAGCCTCGGCGCGATCGGCGAGATCATAGATACTGTTCGGATCGGACCGTCCCGATAGAATTACTTCGCGCGTCGGCAAGAGTATGCCGAATTTTGTTTGGGGGTCGTTCATGGTGCAATAGTTAGGAGTAAAGAATCAGGAGTAAGGTGTTTAACATCTCGAACTGATTTTCGCCCGCGCCTCACTCCTTACGCCTCATTTCCCCCTTCCCCGGCCGCGCCGCGAATCAAGCGGGCCACATCGTATTCCATGATTGTTTCGCCACGCTGGTTCTTGACCCACTGGCGGTAGCGCACGATGCCGCCGCCCCGCGCCGGTACCGCCTTGGTGTCAAGCACTTCGATCTCCACTTGAATCGTGTCGTTGACTTTCACCGGGCCGAACAGGCGCATTTTATCGAGGCCGGCGAAGGCCATTCCCGTACCATGAATGAGACCCGTCTGCACGGTTAGCCCTTCGGCCATTCCGAAAGTAAGGCTGCCCGGCGCGATGCGGTCGCCGTAAAGACTTTCCTTGCGAATATATTCCATATCGAGGAACAGCGGTTCGGTGAGGCCGACCAGTGTGACGAACTGCAGGATGTCATGCTCGGTGATTGTGCGCCGGCCGGTGCTGTAGCGATCGCCGGCGTGAAACTCTTCAAAGGTTTTACCTGTCATATGATTTTCTCTTTTTTAAGCTCGTCGATCGCTTCGGCGCTCATGCCGAGCCAGTTGCTAAGGATTGCCTCGTTATGTTCGCCGAGCAGCGGTGGCGGCAAGCGCAACGATGCCGGCGTGACGGAAAACTTGACGGGAATACCGGCCATGCGCACTGTGCCCGCCGTCGGGTGCTCGATTTCCATGACCATATCGCGGTGCAATACTTGCGGCGCCTGAAATACTTGATCGATGGTTTGCACGGGCGAGCACGGCACCTCGGCAGCGGTCAGCAGTTTGAACCAGGTCTCATTGTCACGCTGCAAGAACACTTCGGAAAGCAGCGCGATCAATTTGGTGCGATTTTCGACGCGCAGCGAATTGTTGGCAAAGCGCGCATCGTCGGTTAGATTTGGGCGCCCGATGGCTTGGCAGAAACGCTTCCAGATAACTTCGCTGGCAACGCCGATGACCAGATAGCCGTCGGCGGTTTTGAAATTTTGATAGGGCACGATGTTGGGATGGGCGTTGCCCCAGCGCGTGGGAACTTTGCCGCCGACTAGATAATTGCTGCCGACGTTGATCAACGATGCAACTTCGGCTTCGAGCAACGAGGTGTCGATGCGTTGTCCGACGCCGATTTTTTCCCGCGCGAAGAGCGCGGCGGTGACAGCTTTGCCGAGCATCAGCCCGGCGACCAAGTCGATGATCGCCACGCCGACTTTCACCGGCTCGCCGTCGGGCGTGCCGGTGATACTCATCAACCCGCCCCAAGCTTGGACGATTAAATCATAGCCCGGCCAGTCGCTCATCGGACCGTTGGCGCCGAAACCGGTGAGCGAAGCATAGATCAGCCGCGGATTGAGCTTACGTAAATCTTGTTCAGCCAAGCCGAACCGTTCCATGGTTCCGGGCCGGAAGTTTTCAATGACGACGTCGGCGACCTTGATCAGTTGGCGCAGCAGCTCGACGGCGCGCTTCGACTTGAGATCGAGCGCAAGGCTGCGCTTGTTACGATTGATTGAAAGAAAATATGCGCTCTCGCCGCCGGCAAAGGGCGGGCCCCACCCGCGCGTATCGTCGCCCGTGTCGGGCTGCTCGACCTTGACCACGTCGGCGCCGAGGTCGCCGAGAAACATCGAGCAATAAGGCCCTGCCACGACGCGTGTCAAATCGAGAACGCGGATACCGTCGAGCGGGCCGTGGTTAAGATCGGTCATGGTTCAAGTCGTTCAACCGCTTTGCTCCGTTCAAGACGTTCAAAATGTTTCGGATCCGCCCTATACGATATCGTTCCACAAAATATTGGAATCATTTAAATTCGATACCTTTCGCCTTGAGGATTTCCTGGAGCGTCTCCACGCCGGTCCACAGACCCGGCATGCCACCCGGGATCGCGGCTACCTCCATCGCTTCCATCACTTCCTTGGGCGTAGCGCCGAGGGTCAGTGCACGCTCGCTGTGCAGGCGGATACCGCGCGGACGCACGAGCGCGCAGCAGATGCCGACCATGATCAGCTCTTTGGTTTTGCGTGGCAACGCGCCTTCGCGTCCGAAGGTGGCGTCGACGTAGAGTCCTTTGAGCTTCTCGAAATACTCGGGGTCGAGCTTGGCGATGATGTCGTAGGCATTATTCTCGGCACCGAGCCCGACTTTTTTGAATGCTTCCTTAGCGTCTTCCGGCATGTGTCCTCCTTCTTCGCCTGTGGTTCAATCTCTATGGGTGAATTCCCTGTCGATCGCTGCGTTAGCTAAATTGCCTTTCCAAAGTTCGTCATTCCCGCATGCTTTAAGCGGGAATCCAGGCGGGTTCGGACCGGACCCCCGATTAAAACATTCGGGGGTGACGCCTTTAAGACAGATTCCGTCGCTTAGAAGCAAGTGGGGATCCGCAGCGCTGGCAACTTCAGTCCTTCCTAGTATTCTGCGCGATGACGACGTCGACCAGCGCCGGACCGTTTTGCTCCAGCGCGCGTTTGATTGCCGGTTCGATGGCGTCCGGTTGTTCGACCCGTTGGCCGAAAATGCCGAAGGTATCCGCCAGCCTGGCGAAGTTAATATCCGGTCCGACCAATTCCGCTCCCATCTCCGCTGCCATGCGGATCCTTTCTTCGGAACCGCGGAATTGATTTTTCACCGCCATGTAGGCGCGGTTGTTGAACACGATCACCACCAGCGGCACGCGATACTTCGCCAGAGTCCAAAGTCCTTGTAGACCGAACATGCTGCTGCCGTCGCCGAGACAAGCGACCACACGGCGCTTCGGCGCGGCGAGCTTGGCGCCGATGGCTGCGCCCAGACCCCAACCGAGATAACCGCCGGAGGAGTTGGAAAAGTACGATCGGCCCGGCGAAAACTGGAAATTAGCCATCAAAATATCTTTGCTGGTAGGGCTTTCATTGACGATGAGCGCGTCCTTCTCAATTAATCGATCCATCGTGCGCGCCAGCCGCGCCGCGTTGATCGGCGTGCCGTCCCAACCCTGCTTCACACGCGCTTCGAGTTCGGCCTTGACCTGTTGTTGAGCTTTGTGAATAGTTACCAAACGCTCTTCGCGGCCATTGGCCGCACCGACAACTTTCGGATAGACATCGAGCAAAGACCGCAGCGCGCTCTTGGCGTCGGCAATGATGCCGAGATCCACCGGAAATACTTTACCGATCTCCCAGGGATCTTCCTCGATGTGAATGCAGCGCGTTTCGGGCTTCATCACCGGCTCGTGCAGATATCGATACTCTCGAATCAAACGGCAGCCGATCGCCAGGATCACATCCGGATCGCCCCTAACCGGTAGATTGAAAGATGGATTTCGCTCGGCAATCTGAAAACTCTGCGGATGATCGGTGGGAAAACTCAAGAACGAATAACGCGGCTCCATCACCACCGGCGCGGCGAGCATCTCGGCGAACTTGATCAAGTCCTCGGTGCCGCCGGCTTTCGCAACGCCGCTGCCCGCGACGATCAGCGGCCGCCTTGCTCTGGCGAGGAGTTTGACTGCTTCTTCGAGCGCTTCGGGATCGGCGGCGATGCGCGGCGTAACGCGCGATCGTTCGGCGACCGGATTCGGGAGATCGGTCGACTCGCCGAGCAGATTGCTCGGCAGCGACAGATAAACCGGCCCGGTGGGCGGCGTCGCAGCAACTTTGAAAGCGCGATTCAAAAATTCCGGGATGCGGTCGGAGCGGTGCACTTCGGCGCTCCACTTGGTGAACTGCTTGGTCATTTCGACTAAATCTTTGCCTTCGGTGTGGGAGTCGCGCCCGAAGATTCTGGTGTCGACTTGGGTCGATGTTACCACCACCGGCGAGCGGTCGCGGTACGCGTCGTAGAGCGCGCCGACGGCATTGGCAGACCCGGGCAGCGTGCTCACCTGCGCCAGCGACGGACGGCCGGTGACGCGCGCGTGGCCGTCCGCCATGGAGACCACGCAGGTTTCATGTAGCGCAAGCACGAAGCGGACTTTTTCCTGATCGGCGATGGTGCCGATGAACTCTTGGCCGCTCGTTCCCGGCAGACCGAAAATGTAGTCCACGCCATGGTCCACCGCGACCTCCAGGTAGGCCTGCGCTACGGTTCTTTGTTTGCCGGCGTTGTCAGGCATCTTTCTCTGCTCCTTTAACTAAGTGTCGCCACTGTCGTGCTCCCGTTCAAAGTTCAATCGTTCAAGGTCTGAATCGGTCGCCGAGGTGCGATTTCTCCAGTTGTCATAACCGACGCTTTGAACCTTGAACGCTGGAACCTTCAACGACTACAGGTTATTCCGTTTCTAATCCGAAGAGATTCCGCGCGTTACCGAGCAGAAGTTTTTCCTTGACCGCATCTTTGCAGCCGAGTTTATCGAAGCTGATCAATGCCTGCGCCAGATCGACGTAGGGAAAATCCGTACCGAAGAGCGCCTTGTCTTGCAAGCGCCCGACGATTGCCTTTTGAAAGAGCTCCGGCAATTGCTC
>VBKX01000623.1 GCA_005879435.1 Deltaproteobacteria bacterium | reverse complement strand
CGTCCGTCGCTGTCCTTGAGAAGCACGAAGACAGAGTTCAATTCCTCGCTCGCGGGCTTAAATTTTACAATCCGCTGCAAGTAGGCGCCCTCGGCATCATTCTTTTTACGGGCGCGTTTCAATTGACCGAGCTCAAGGCCGCTTACCGAGAAATGTTCGTCAAGCAGCTCGCCTACAATCTCGGCATAAAGCTATTCTTCGCGTTCCTGCTGGTGATTTTTAGCGTCTATCAAGCGTTGGGGATCGGGCACCGGTTCGTCAGGCGCCACGAAGGCGGAGACGCGGTAACGGCTGCGGAATTGGGTTCTATCATTCACCGCCTTAAAAGTGCCAACTGGTGCATACTGGTTCTCGCCGCGATCACCCTCTGGTTAGGCTTGCGCTTGCGTTCCTAGTTTCTTCCGCTGGCGAAGCGCGATCCAATAGTGCTATTAAGTTTCCAGCCGTCCGCCAGCGATAACGAAAGGTAAAGCTAATGGCAAATCGTAGACTAAGAATTATCTACCGTTCAAACTCCCACGCGCCACTATGGTTAGTCGCCGACAAGTCGGGCTCCTGGCAAAAGAACGGGCTCGATGTCGATACATCGCCGCAGCTAGTTCGTGAAAAAGCGGTTGAGTCTTTGAAGAGCGGCCACGTCGATCTGATCTCCGGCAACCATCACAATCTCTATGTCAGAAACGCCAACAATGGCGAGGATTTTGTTCATCTCGCGCAGGCGACCAACAACTGGACTGAAAATAGGCTCGTGGTGACTCCGGGGATTCGCTCGGTGCAGGATCTGCGCGGCAAGAAAATCGTCGCCGACAAGCTGTCATCCCATGCCGGCCTCAACATTTGGCTGTTTCTAAAACAAGAGGGCTTAGATGTAGACCGCGGCGACGTCGAGCTGGTCGAGCTACGCGGCTCGTCGGAAGAGCGTTGGCACCGGGTTGTCGATGGCGAGTTCGCCGGAACCTTCGTCACCATCCCCCACGATACTCGTGCCGCCAAAGCCGGCGCCCACGTCATCACGGTACGAGCCATCCCGATGATCCGCGGCGTGACCTTGACGACGACGATGACTTTCGTCAAGAATCATCAAGATGAGATTCGCCGACTCACTCAAGGTTTCGTCGACGCGGTTCACTTTTTTCGCACGCGCAAGCGCGAGAAAGTGGAAACTCTTTACGAGGAATGGGCTCAATCGTTGGAAACCAAACCTTACCCGTCGCTGCAAGCGATCTCAAACGTCTTTCGATTAGCCCTGCGGCGCAACCCCGAGATCACAAGCTACAATCCATTGGGGCTGTGGGATACCCACTTTGTCCGCGAGTTGGATGATAGCGGCTACATAGATCGGCTGTATCAATAAAAAAGGCGGAGCCTGATGCTCCGCCTTTTTTGACCCTGGCCCTCTTCGGTCCGTAACGATTGTCTAACGTTGCGACAACCGATTACTGGGCGTCTGTTCCTGTGACTGCTGTGCCGGACGTTGGGTCGGTTGTGGCGCGGGCGCCGCAGCCACCGCCGGCTCAGAAGTGATTCCCTCGCGATATACCAAAATCTCGACGCGGCGGTTCTTCGCGCGATCTTGCGGCGACTTGTTGTCGTTCACCGGAGCGCTCTCTCCGTACGAGACCGGCATCACCCGCATGGGATCGAGTTTTTTCTGAGTAATCAAATAGCGGCTGACCGCATCCGCTCTTTTCTTGCCTAGCTCATAGTTGTATGCGTCGTTCCCGACATTGTCAGTGTGCCCTGCGACGACGAAAACCGTGGCATCGCTTCCTGCGACGTCGCCTTTGAGATCACTGAGAAAGCTATCGATCTCACGCTGGGCCGAAGCCGGCAGGCTCGACGAATTGAACGCGAAGTTGGCGCCGTCTTTCATGTCGATGACAACCTTGCGCTCGAGGCGAAGGTTGGCGATGGCACTAAGCGCTTTTTCCGCCTTGCCGTCGATCTGCCCCAATCGCCCTTCGAACTGGCCCAGTTTACCCTCGACGCCGCTCATGCGGCCGCCCAGGCTCGAGATGTCCCCTTCCGTTTTTGAAATCCGGCTTTCCGTTTGAGATACCCGGCCATCCAACGGGTCCATCTGCTCCTTAACCCAATCACGCGTCGCGATGCAGCCTTGCGTCAGCAAAAGCGATCCGACGACTCCGGCTCCGATAAAATACTTGGCCCCAATAGAGGCAAACCCATTCATAAATTCCTCCTTGTGAAATGTTAATAGCCTCACGTTAATTCCTTTGCGCTCAACCGATTTTCCAATCCGGCAATTCTTAGATTTTCCTGCACCTCCGTCATCGCCTCGTCTTCCTCATCCCGCGCGTCCTCCACCCGCGACATGGACTCTATGAGCAGAATTTAATTTCTGCGCTACGCGTTCGATTCCATTCCCTGTAACGACCGGTTCGCCGCGGTCCGCACTGTGCTGCACAATCAGCTGCGTGGTCTCACTCTGCATCGCCAATACGGCAGCATCGAGAACATCGAGAG
This sequence comes from Deltaproteobacteria bacterium, assembly GCA_005879435.1. Lineage (GTDB taxonomy): Bacteria > Desulfobacterota > Binatia > UBA9968 > UBA9968 > DP-20. The sequence continues at coordinate 191 of VBKX01000623.1, read as the reverse complement.
GTAGCGGCCAATCCGATGTGGCATCGTTTGCCAACGTTGCGTTCGACATATTCCGCATTGGATCCGTGATGTACTGACGAACGCGTCCTTTTTCGCTGCGATGGAATTGCACGGCTTTGCCTTTAACCAAAATTCATACCATGTTAACGAACAATGCTATCTCCTTAAAATCTTAAAGCTTTATGTCAGTT
>VBKX01000622.1 GCA_005879435.1 Deltaproteobacteria bacterium | reverse complement strand
TTCAACTGATCCGACTGCCATGGAAAGCCAAAGAGATCGCCGCCGCCGTCGAGCGCTATGAAGCGCTCTTGCCGTCCTACGCCTGGCCGAATTGGGTGCTCGGCAATCACGATAAGCCGCGCATCGCCACGCGCGCGGGCGCGGCGCAAGCGCGGGTGGCGGCGATGCTGCTGCTGACTCTGCGCGGCACGCCGACGATATACTATGGCGACGAGATCGGCATGCACGACGTGCCGATCCCAATTGACCGGGTACGAGATCCTTTCGAAAAGAATGTGCCGGGTCTGGGACTCGGCCGCGACCCGGTGCGCACGCCGATGCAATGGAGCGGTGGCACAAGCGCCGACTTCACGACCGGCGAGCCGTGGTTGCCGATCGCAGCCGATTACCAGGACTTCAACGTGTCCGCTGAGCGTGATGATCCAACCTCGATACTCGCGCTCTATCGTAGCTTGATCGAACTACGCCGAAGCGAACCGGCACTTTCCGTCGGCGAATATTCTCAGCTGCCCGCAGGCGCAGATTTAATTGCCTACCTGCGCAAAGCGGGCGAGCGCAGACTTTTGATCGTGCTTAATCTCGGCCCGCAGGAACGCAGATTCAATATCAGCGAGCTCGAAGTCCAGGCATCGTTGATCTTCTCGACCCATCACGATCGTGGACAAGAGAGATTAGGCGCCGGACTCAAGTTGCGTCCCGATGAAGGAGTGATCGTCGAGTTGCGCTGAATTGCGATGGCATGCCAGCCCCATCGTTTCACTCGGCGGGCCGCGGTTTCATGGTTGTCACGGAGTGATTCCATTCTACGGGGCCATGTTTTGTGCTAGACGGTGAACATGGACAACGTCGGTACGACCGAGAAGCACGCGCGCCTGCCGCTTGCGCTTCCATTCTATTACGGCTGGTTTGTCGTCGCGTTAAGTTTTCTCGCTAACTTGACCGCTGCGGGGATTCGCTCGGCGCCGTCCGTGCTGATCCATCCGCTGGAAGCGGAGTTTGGTTGGAGCCGAACGGCGATCGCTTCGGCGGCCAGCCTCAACCTTTTGCTCTTAGGATTGTTCGCTCCGGTGGGAGGTTGGCTGATTGACCGCGTTGGACCGCGGCGCGTCATTCTTGGGAGTCTAACAACCATCGCGGTGGGACTGAGCGCGGCGATTTTCGTCCAGGAGATTTGGCAGCTCATTTTAGTATGGGGAATCGTCTTAGGTATCGCCACGGGCGTGACTCCGGCGCTGGGCGCGAGTATCGCCAGCCGCTGGTTCGTGAGTCGGCGTGGTCTCGCAATCGGCATCATGACCAACGCCAACGCCGCGGGCCAGGTTGTATACCTTCCACTGCTGATGGCGATCATCGTCTTTAGCGGCTGGCGCAGTGCATTGATGGCGATGGCGGCGGCTTCAGCAGTGCTGTTTCCGGTTATCTGGCTATGGATGCGCGATAATCCGGCTGAGGTCGGCCTTGAGCCGTACCAGTCGGCTCGAGAAAGTGATTTGCGCCAGCGATCGGGCGCGTACACGCGTGACGATATTCGTCCCATTTCTATTTCAGCTCTTCCCGAAGTTTTTAAGACTTCGACCTTCTGGATTTTAAGCGGCTGCTTTTTTATCTGCGGCGTCACGGCCAACGGTCTTATCGGCACGCATCTGATCCCGCATGCGATCGAGCGCGGCATTCCGGAACTGACCGCTGCGACCGCAGTCGGAATCATGGGCGGCGCGAGTTTCATCGGCACGACTTTTTCCGGTTGGCTGGTCGACCGCATCGATCCGCGCAAAGTTCTCGCGGTTGTCTACGCCCTGCGCGGATCGTCGCTTTTCATTCTGCCGTTTGTTTCTGAGCCGATCGGTTTATTCGTTTTCGCCGTCATGTACGGTCTCGACTGGTACGCGTCGGGCCCGGCGACGACGACGATCATCGCGCGCAGTTTCGGATCGGAACGAGTCGGTAGAATATTCGGTTTGGTTTTCGTCTTCCACCAACTCGGCGGCGCATCGGCGGCGATTCTTGGCGGTTGGGCGCGAGTGCAGTTCGGCGATTATCAGTACGCGTTTTTGACTGGCGGTTGTTTAGGCTTGGTCGCTGCCTGTCTCGCACTGACGATTCGCCGGACTGAGCGTACAGAACCGCAAATACCCGCAGCAGCTGAGCTTGCCGGAGCATAATCGCAAAGAGCAGTGGGGCGTTG
>VBKX01000108.1:3101-9649 GCA_005879435.1 Deltaproteobacteria bacterium | reverse complement strand
CACTTCATCGCGCTAGTTCTTCAAACTAGGACGCTGCTTGATTTCATTCTATTTAGTCCTTACGCTGAATCTTACCTGCCAAAAAATCCAATCCGATTCGGAGGAATCCATGAGGCCGATTCAATCTTTTTTACTCGCCTTTGCTGGTGCGATACTGTTTGTTAATTATGACGTTTCCGCTCAGACCACGGCGAAACCGGCAACGGTGATCCAGATGGGTTCTCTGGTCGCGTTTGACTACACGTTGACCGATGAAAGCGGTAACGTCATCGACACGAGCAAAGGGAAACAACCGATGCATTACGTGCACGGCAAAGGAGAAATCATTCCCGGTTTAGAAAAAGAAATGGCGGGCATGTCCGTGGGCGGCGAGAAAAAAGTGACGGTCAAACCCGAAGAAGGTTACGGTCCGGTCGATCCCCGAGCCTTTCAGGAAGTTCCGAAGGACAAACTCCCGCCCGACGCGCTCAAGGTCGGTGCTATGCTGACGGCCACAGGCCCGCAAGGCCAAGCGATCCCGGTGCGCGTGCATGAAATCAAAGAAAGCACTGTTATTATGGACTTCAATCATCCGCTCGCTGGCAAAACCCTTTTGTTCGACATCAAGATTACGGAGATCAAGACCGCAGAATAATAGTCGCGCCGACCTTCTCTCGTCAAATTCTCTTTTGTATCTTGCCCTAGGCGTCGTGCGTGTGACATTCGCACGGCCGGTTAACGTTTCCACACGAGCAGCCACGTCTCTGGCCGGAAAAAACTTACTTCGCTCGTGCGCCCAAGCTAACGGGTCAAGGTCGGACCTTGACCTCGCTGGATCTTCGTTATTAGATTGCGCTCGTGCGCGGCGAGCCTTTTTTCAACGGATGGAGACGACCTTTTTGACGCTTTTGCTTAAACGATCTGAAGTTTCCGATTTGCTCGATCTGCGGCGGGCGATGACCGTGCTCGAACAGACGTTTCGCGAGCAATCCAACGGTCACGTTAAACAAGTGGCGCCGCTGCGCTTCATGAATCGCGGCATGCGCATGGTCGTGGGCGGACTCGATGCGCAAAACAAGAACGGACTACGTGTCAGTGTTACAGGTGGCGAGAGCATGGCGCTGCTGTTCGAGATTAGCTCGGGCAATCTTCTCTGTTTGATGGGTTATCCGTTCAGCAACTTACGGATCAGCGCGACTGTGGGCCTTGCCATCGATCGATTCGCCGATCCTAAGGCGCGAACGGTGGCGATGATCGGCAGCGGACGTTTGGCGCTTCCCGTTCTCGAACCGGCGCTCGCCGTGCGACCCGTGAATCGAGTTCTTATTTACAGTCGCAGCGCCGAGAATCGCGACGCGTTCGCACGCAAGGCGAGTGAAAAACTGAAAATCGCCACGACGGCTGTCTCATCCGCGCAGCAAGCCATCGATGAAGCAGAGTTCGTGCTCGTCAGCACGAACTCGCCGACCGCGGCGCTTTTGGGAAAATGGTTGCGGCCGGGTCTTGCCATTTTCGGCGTCGGCCGTCCAAACGAATTCGACGATGATGTCTATCGGCGCGCCGACTTGATTTCCGTGACCAGCAAGAGGCATGAGCTGGATTATTATGACAAGAAGCTAGACCAGCTGCTGATTCGCCTGTCCCGGCAAGGAATGGTTCCGTGGGATTCGGTCGTTGAGTTTGCAGACATTATATCGGGAAAAACGTCCCCGCCGGACAAGTCAGCGAGCGTGATTGTCTTTCGCGACTCGCAAGGAGGCTATGGAGATCTGGCGTTGGCGTCATGGGCTTATGAAGAAGCGCGGCGGCGCGGGTTGGGACAGGAAATAAGCACGGAATAAACCAGAGGTGAGGCGATGATGAGGATCGATAGGACGAGTACGATCAATATGACCCATAAAATTCTTGTCGTTGCGGTGTTTTTTGTTGCTGCAGTCTGCGCGCTCGCCGATCGTACTGGCGCCGCGCAGGCGCGCTGGGAAGACGTCGTCAAAGCGTCGGAAAAGGAGGGCGAGGTCACGGTCTACGCGACCAATTCCGTCGGTGATCTGCAGGTGATCTGGGACGCCTTCAAAAAGAAATTTCCTAAGATCAAGTTGAATTCCGTGGCCATCAGCACCACCAGCGAGATTGTCACCAAGATCATGGCGGAGCGGCGCGCCAATCAGTATTTGGTCGATGCCATGCTCGGTGCTCCGGGCGCAACCTACAACAGTCTTTACCGCGGCAAGGCGCTTGACCCTATGCCGCCGGCGTTGGTCTTGCCGGAGGTGACCGATCTGTCCAAGTGGTGGAAGGGCAAGCACCGTTACGTCGATCCCGAAGGCCAGTACGTTTTCGTTTATCAGAGCTCGCTCTACGGACCGCCGGTTTACACCAACACAAAATTGGTCTGTGGCCGCGGGCGAACTATGTGTCGACGGCGCTGCTGTTCATGTATCACCATCCACAAGTGGGACCGAAATTCCTTGAGCGGCTCTACGGCGGCGAGATGGACCTCACTTACTTCAGTGATTTTCGTCAAGGTACGGACTGGCTCGCGTCGGGAAAGTACCAGCTCTGCATGCTCTGCCGACTGCGCCGCGCTCAGGAACAGGGATTGCCCGTGGCCGAAGTGAGCCCTTATCAGTTTAAAGAAGCCCCAGGCATCGGCTCGAACAACGGTGCGATCGTTCTGATGAATAATCAGCCGCATCCCAACACGGCCAAGGTTTTTATCAACTGGTATCTGTCGCGCGAAGGACAAATCGCCTTTCGCCAAGCCAACAACACACAGGAAGACGAGACCACGACCTCGATGCGTGAAGATTTGCCGCTGAGCGTGGTGCCGGAAGCGGCGCGGCGGCGAAAGGACGTGGACTACATTGAAATCAGCCGGCACGATTGGATCGAGTGGAAACCCGTCGGCGACCTGATCGCCGCCGCGCGACAGAAGTCGGGGAAGTGACGGCAAGCTTCTCGCTGCCGTCATCCTGAGCAACGCGAAGGATCTAATTTTCGATGGAGGAACTGTTATGGAGAATGGAAAAGCGACGATCGATCGCATCGACCACGGCGTGCTGCCGAGCAACGATCTCGGACGGGCGCATCGTTTTTACTCGACGTTTATGGGCGGTGAGTTGGATCATCTCACCAACCTAACGATCCGCGGGCTCAATCGCGAAGTGCCGCAGATTTTGTTTTACACGTTGGCCAATCACAAGGGTTGGGGTCTCGCGCTGCAGGATTTCCCGATCGCGTCCACTCCGGTGCGGCCGTTGGACGGTGTGGTGTACGGTTTCGAAGTGGCCGGGGAAAATCTTGTCGATGTGGCTCGCGCCGCCGAAGAGCGCAAGCTCAAAATTCACGGACCGGTGAGTTACGCTGAACCTTCGCCGATCAAAGAGTCGTTATTTGTCCTCGATCCCGACGGCAACACGTTGGAACTCTCCGTGCGTCGCGATCCGATAAGCGAAAAACCGCAGGGCAAAATCGTGCCGATGCGCCGAATCAGCCACGCGCGCGTGGAGGTGACCGACTTGGCGCAGGGAAAAGCTTGGTATCGTGACACCTTCGGACTCACGGAGGAAAAACAGGTTCCGGGCGAGGAACAAGTGACGCTTACAGTACCGAACACCGGGCAGCTGGTCATTTTGCATCGTGTTGATCAAGTCGCCGAGCGCAGCACGCGCGCCGTCAAAGGGCCGCATATCGATTTTCGCATCGCGCCGGAACTCTATCCGCCGATCCTGGAAAAATTTAACCGCAAAGAATATTACTGGGGGCCGGACCCGACAAAGATCCCGTGGCACGAGCAGGGCGGGCACACGGTGTACGGTTACGATCCGTTCGGCAATCGGATTCAAATCGGGCATCGGTTTGAACGGAGCGGCGGGCACTGATTTAAACGGTTGGAACTACTGGAACGATTGGAACGGCTGGAACGAACGATCAGGTTCCAGTAGTTCCAATCGTTCCAACCGTTCCACTAAAAAAAGAGATCGGGGGACAAAATGATTCCTCAATTATCCATTCAAGAACGTGACCGGCGTTATCAAATGGTGCGCGCTGAGATGGCCAAGCGCGGCATCGACGTTTTGATCTTGCCGGCCAACACGGGCCGGTGGGAGCAGTTACAAGGCGACTCGCGCTACTTGACTTCGATCGGCGGTTTCGCCACTGAGGTCTTCACCGTCTTCCCCCGTGAAGGCGACGTGACAGCCTATATTTTCAACCGAGCCGGGTGGTGGAAACAAGCGCAGAAGTGGGTCGAGGACGTGCGCGACGGACGGAATCGCTGGGGGCAAAACGCGATCGAGAGGATCAACGAGCTTGGCTTGCAGAAGGGCACGATCGGCATTTCCGGGCTCGCAGGCTTGTTTCGAGCGCCGGAAGGAATCATTCCGTATTCCTCCGTGAAAGCGATTCAAGATACGTTTCCTCAAGCGAAGGTCGTTAACGCCACCGAGATGATGCAGGAGATCCGCGCCGTAAAAAGCGCGGAGGAAGTGTCGTTGCTCGAACGGTCCGCAACTATCGTGGAGAAGACCATCGAAGCGATGGTGGAGAATGCCAATCCCGGCGTGAGTGAAAAGGAACTCTATGGCGCTATGGTGCACGCGATGCTGGCCAACGGCGGTGAGCTGCCGACGCTGTTTTTTTTGAGCGGAGGCCCGGGCATCAGTAACAGCTCGTTTGTCCCGACGGATTATCGCCTGCAAAAAGGCGACCGGCTGATCGACGAGATCGAAGCGAAATACGCCGGCTACGCCGCGCAGGCTGTGTGTCCGGTCGTGCTCGGCGCGCCCGACGACGAGTATCAGAAAATGATCGATATCTCGCGCGCCTGTTTCGACGGCATCCTGCACAACATGAAACCGGGCGTGACCTTCGGTTGGTTGTTCGACATCTACCGCGACACGGTGGAGCGGGTCGGCGGCGGTAAATATCTATGGAACCATCCGATGATGCACGCGCGCGGCCTCGGCGACGACGGACCGGCACTGCTGGGAGACAAAGACCTGGAACGATTCTCGAAAATCGAGCTGCAAACCGGCATGACGTTTATTCTTAAACCGCAAGTCCGACCGAAGGAAGGCAAAGGCCGCGCCAGCATCGGCGACACGGTCACGGTCACACAAAACGGCGCCCGGCGTTTAGGCAAGCGCGAACTGAAGTTGATCGTGAAGAACGTCTAGCGGCAAAGAACGCAATACTGAGATCGTAGGAGCGCAGTTTATTGCACCCGATTTCCGCCAACGCATAGCGCGTGTGGGCAACCAACCAGGGCGCGATGAATCACGCCCCTACAGTGCCGGGGCCGAATGCCAGATGGTTGGTTCTGACGCAGTTCTCGATCTAGCGTCCCAATCTTTTTGGTGATACTAACAGTGCCGGTCGGAGGCTTTACCGTGGCTGAACTTTATCCCTACCCGCGTTTTTCGATCGCCGAGCGCGACCGGCGTTGGCTGGCTGTGCGCGCGCTTATGCGCGAGCAAAATCTCGACGTGATTGTCACGCCACAGAACAGCGGCCATTCGGCCGATTACCAAGCCAACACACGTTATCTAACGCATTGCGGCGGCGGAGAGCCGGATGTTGCGGCGGTTTTCCCGATAGAGGGCGAAGTCACCGCGATTGCAACCTCGGCGGCGCCGCGCTGGCCGACGGTGCAGGATTGGGTAACTGACGTGCGCGAGGCACGGCGTAACTACGGTCGCGCAATCGTCGAACGTTTGAAAGAATTAAACGTCGAGCGGGGCCGTATCGGCATCACCGGCCTCGGCGATGTCGAAGGCACGCGCACGCCGGAAGGCACCATCTTCTACGGCACCTGGAAACAGATCCGCGAAGCTTTTCCGCAGGCCGATCTCGTCGATGCGACGGCCATCCTCGATGAAGTGCGTTACGTCAAAAGCCAGGAAGAGATCAACGTGCTGGTCAAGTCGATGGAGATCAACGAGCTGGCGATGCAAGCCGAAGTCGAAACAGCGAAAGCCGGTGTCAAAGATTGGGAAGTGTGGGCGGCGGTGCATTACGCGATGACGCGCAACGGTTCCGAGCTGCCGGTTCATTGCTTTTGGGTCTCAGGGAGAAATCCCAAACGAACTTTGACCCGGCCGAGCATGCGTCTGCTCGAGCGCGGCGACGTGATCATCAATGAGATCGAAGCATCGTGGATCGGCTATCGTTCCCAGGGTGTGCAGCCGGTCTTTGTGGAAGTGGTCAATCCGGTCCAAGCCGAGTTGATCAAAGTGCAGAGGGAAGTATTCAATCGCGTGCTTGAAAATCTCAAGCCCGGCGTCACGGTCGGTGAGTTGGCCGACCTCACCAAACGAACGGCGGCGAGCGCTGCTCCGAAGACCGGACCCGCGGCCGGCGCGCGCGCCGATCTCACCATGCACGGGCGCGGCGCCGGCGACGACGGGCCGATCATCACGCCGCACGCCAGAAGTCCAAAACAGCTTGGCGTGGCGATGCGCGAGAATATGGTTTTCATCTGCAAGCCGTCGGCGGTCTCGGCGGACGGCGAATATATTTGCCAGTGGGGCGACACCGTGATGGTGACGAAAAACGGCGGGCGACGACTT
>VBKX01000108.1:1524-2923 GCA_005879435.1 Deltaproteobacteria bacterium | reverse complement strand
GAAGACGCGCACAAGCAGCAAGCGAACGGCCAGATCGTGCCACACGCGCCGTACCACATTCCTCTCGGCAGCCATAGTGGACTCCGCATTGTCTCAGGCGCAGTCCTGGGAGCGCGGCGGGTCGGAGTTCGACTCGGACCCAACCTCGGTTTGGGCGGCGGCGATAAGATGTATGCGTTGCTGTTCGACGCCGACACGGGGGAGTTGCTTTCTTTTATGGGGTTTCCATTTGGTACAGTCAGAACCGCGGCAGTGGTGGCGATCGCGGCAAAACACTTGGCTCGGGAAGATTCGCAGCGACTGGGATTGTTCGGCGTCGGCAGAAACGCCTTCGGTATCCTCAAGGGGCTGCTTTCGGTCCGTCCAATTAGGGAAATTTACGTTTCGAGCCGTGATCCGCAGCGGCGAAAGAAATTCTGCGAGGAAGGTGAGAAATTGCTCGGTATCAGCGTTCACGGCGTGGATAATCCCGAGCAAGCCGTGCGCGGCATGGATGTGGTGTTGACCGCGACGAACTCGCTCACGCCTATTTTTCCCGAAGAGTGGGTCGAAGCGGGCACGCACGTGAGCAGCATGGGCAAGCCGACTGAATTGAGCCGCGGCCTGCATTTGAAAGCCAATCGCATCGTCGTGGGTAGCCAAGAACAAGAGCGCAACTACGGCGATCGTTCCGCCGCGTTGCCTTTGGTCGAACTGACGGCCGAGGGAAAACTCTCGTGGAGCCGGATTCCGGAGTTGGGCGAGCTGGTCACTGGACAAATCCCAGGCCGTACCAGCCGCGATGAAATCAATATTTTTCGCGAATCCCAGGGCGGTTACGGCGACATGGCGTTTGCGGCGTGGCTCTATGATGAGGCCATGCGGCGCGGGTTGGGGAAGCAGATGGAACTATGATCATAAACACGTTCAAATCGTTCAATTTTTTTACGTTCAAAGGTTCAAGCGTTCAAGGTTCAAAGTAAGAGGAGCCGAGGAATGATGAAGTCCAAAAAACTATCACCGATAGTCTCGTTGATTATCGGAATGATGATCGCGCCTGTCTCTGCATTTTCTCAGACGGCGGCTCAGCTCGTTGAGGGTGCGAAAAAAGAAGGGCAGCTCGTTCTAAGCTGGGGCACGGGGACAATGGGCGGGATCGAGGGCGCGCAGGCAATGGAAAAGGCTTTCAACAAGACCTATGGCTTGAACCTGCCTTTTAAATTTAGTCCCGGACCGGCGATGCCGCAATTGGCAAGCCGCATCATTCAGGAAGGAAAAGCCGGCCAGCCGGCGACCAGCGATCTGTTCATCGGTTCGGAAAATCACGTCGCGCGGATGTCACTGAAACAATTCGATTGGACAAAGAGTTTTCCGTATATCACCAAACCCATGGTGGACTGGGACGGCCGGGTGTTGATCG
>VBKX01000108.1:0-1370 GCA_005879435.1 Deltaproteobacteria bacterium | reverse complement strand
GAGGAAAAGGCCACAGCGTTTCTGCAAAAATACGTCAAGCAAGTTGCCGGCCTGATTCGCTGCGGCGAGGAAGAGCGGGTCGCCAACGGCGAGTTTGCCATCCTGGCCTTCAACTGCGATCTGGCGGACGCGAACGACATGCGCCAGAAGGGCGCGCCGGTCAACGGGAGAATTTTTAAGGACGCGGGCATTCTGTCCTACTGGTACCTCGCCGTGCCGAGCAATTCCGCCCATCCCAACGCGGCGTCTCTGCTTTCAGCGTTTCTAGTGACGAAAGAAGGGCAGGATATTCTTTGGAAGACGGAGAAAACCGGTTCGCACTTGGTCGAGGGCACCAACATGTTTAAGTTCGTCAAAGATCAGGAGCGGCAAGGCGTCAAGTTCTATGCGAATCCCGTTTCCGACGTCGTAAAAAATCACGAGAATCAAAGCCGCGTGCGACAAAAATTCCAGGACATTTTGGCAGGCAAATAATCGTGAAGGGTCGCTGGGTAGTCGTAGGGATTTCCGCTGCGGCCTTAATCCCGGTCCTCGCGCTCCTGCTGCTCGTTCTGTGGATGGGATTTTGGCAAAACGGCCCCGGCGAGCCGATCGTCTACACGCTAAATCACTATCGCAACATCTTCACCGACTCTTTTACTTATAAGACCTTTTTGAACACGGTCGGTTTTGCCGCGACGGCAGTGCTCATCTCGCTTCTTTTCGCCGTGCCCACGGCCTGGCTGGTCGAACGCACGGATCTGCCGGGGAAAAATTTTGTCTTTATGCTCGTGACTCTCGGCGCGCTGCTGCCGACGTTCTTTACCGCCATGGGCTGGGTGTTTCTGCTGCATCCGCGCATCGGCATCGTCAATCGTTTCGTCGTCGATCTTTTCGGGCTTCAGCAAGCTGCGTTCAATATCGCGTCGATCATCGGTATGGGCTGGGTTGAAGGCCTGGGGTTGTCCTCCATCGCTTTCATCATGGTCGTCGCCACTTACCGTACGATGGATCCGTCGCTGGAAGAGGCCGCACGGGTACACGGATTGGGAATTTTTCGGACCCTCCGCTACGTGACGCTGCCGCTCACTTTTCCCGGTATCATTGCCGCGTCGATTTATGTTTTCACGATCGCGCTGTCGGCTTTCGAAGTGCCGGCGATCATCGGCATGTCGAACAAGATTTTTACTTTCGCGACGTTTATTTTTTACAAGATTCAGCCCTTGGAAGAGCTACCCAGCTATGGCGTGGCCGGCGCCGTGAGCACCGTGCTGATTATCTTGGCCCTCTTATTGAGCTGGAGTTATTTCGGCGTCCTGCGTTTTTCCCATCGCTACGCGGTTGTTACCGGCAAGGCTTACCGGCCGCGACTGATCGAGCTGGGCCCGAAG
>VBKX01000624.1 GCA_005879435.1 Deltaproteobacteria bacterium | reverse complement strand
CCTATCTCATCGAATCCATGTTCCAGGCGGCCGAGCTGCAGCCCGGTGTGATTGGGACGATCAGCTATCGTTACCGTGACTCGACCGTCCCGTCGCATCACACCACGCCTGAGTCGCTCGATTTGCAAGAGATGCTGGCCGAGATGTTCGACGCGGGTGTCATGTCCGTCGCTATCGAAGTATCGTCTCATGCCCTCGTTCAAGAAAGAGTGCGGGGTTTGGAATTTGACGTCGGCGTATTTACCAACCTCTCGCGTGATCATCTCGATTTTCACCGCGACATGGACGATTACTTCTCAGCTAAGAGCCGCTTGTTTACCGACTACCTCAAAGTCAGCGAAAAGCCGCACAAGGCCGCGGTGATCTACGGCGAAGACCCCTACGGTCGCGAGCTACCGCAATGGGACGTGCGGCCCTTGGAGGTGGAAAGAGACGTCGGCGGGCTCAGGGGCACGATTCAAGCGCGTGAGCGGACGATCGAACTTGACTCTTCGTTGATCGGCGCCGCCAATCTACAAAACATTCTGGGCGCGGTGGGCGTAGGCATGGCTTTGGGACTTGACGCAGAAGCGGTGGCAGAAGGCATCAGGCAACTCAAGTCGGTACCTGGCAGGTTAGAAAAAGTCGCTAACAATCTCGCGATCACCATTTTAATTGATTACGCCCATTCGCCGGACGCGCTGGAAAAGGTTCTCGGCGCCGTGCGACCGCTTAGTCAAGGCAAGCTGATTACGGTTTTTGGTTGTGGTGGCGATCGCGACCGCGGCAAGCGGCCATTGATGGGCGAGATTGCCGGTCGATTGAGTGACATCGTCGTGCTCACTTCCGATAATCCACGCACCGAGGATCCGCTCGAGATCTTAAATCAAGTGGAAGCCGGCATACGTACGACCGGAGTCCAAAAGTTTAGCGTCTCGCGTCTTGAGTCTGGAGTTTTGCAAACCGGAAACCGGAAACCTGAAACCGGCCCGGGTTACTATGTTGAAGCCGATCGACGCGCGGCGATTCGCATCGCGCTCGGCGTAGCAAGTCCCGGCGATCTGGTGTTGATCGCCGGCAAGGGACACGAAGATTATCAGATTTTAGGCACCCACAAGATTCACTTCGATGATCGAGAAGTCGCGCGCGAAGAATCGGCGCGGCGTGTTGGCGCGTAAGTGACGAGGAATGGGGTGGAGCAAAACAGAAATTCTCGCGGCGACTGGCGGCAAGATCCTCCGCGGCGGAAAGAAGACGCGATTCGGTGAAGTCGTGACCGATTCGACTAAAGTAAAACCCGGCTCGGTTTTCGTTGCTTTGAAAGGCGAGCACCATGACGGCCATCGTTTTGTCGGCGATGCGGTACGCCGTGGCGCCGGGTGCGTGATCATTAATCGTTCGTTGCCGAAATCCGGCCTTGCTGACGCCACAACTATCAAAGTGCCTGATACGTTGAGAGCGTTGGGCGATCTCGCTCACTATCGGCGCGAGCAATTTGCCCCCAAGGTCCTGGCGATCACCGGGTCCAACGGCAAAACCACGACTAAGGAAATGGTCGCGGCGATTCTCGAAGAAGCTTCAGTCGGCCGCCAATCTTGGCGCGGTAGGATCTTAAAGACGGAAGGAAATTTCAACAACCTAGTGGGGTTACCTCTCACCCTGTTGCGACTGCGTAAACAAGACAAGGTCGCGGTCGTGGAACTCGGCACCAATCATCCCGGTGAAATCCAGCGGCTTGCAGAGATCGCGGATCCCGACGTCGGAATAATCACGTCGGTCGCAGCCGCTCATCTCGAAGGATTGCGTAGCCTGTCAGGAGTAGCACGAGAAAAAGGAGCGCTCTACCGGCGCATGCGAGCGACCGGGACGATCGCCGTGAACGTCGACGATCCGTGGGTTTGCAAGCTCGCCGCGAAATTCCCAGGACGCAAGATTACCTATGGCAAGCGTGGTTCGGTGCGAGCGAAATCGTGGCGCATGCGCGGCACGAGCGGCATGCAATTGAAACTGCAAGTCGGGCGCCGTAGATGCAATGTCACACTCTGCTATGTAGGCCAACACAATATTGCGAACGCCCTGGGCGCAGCGGCGTTGACTCTCGGCGCCGGCGTGAAACTGGCAGCCATCCGTCGCGGATTGGCGAATGCTCGACCGTTTTCTATGCGCATGCAGATCGAAGACTGGCAAGGGATCGGCATTGTCAATGACGCCTACAATGCCAATCCGGCTTCGATGACAGCGGCGCTGCAAACGCTCAGGGATCTGCCCGGCCGCGGCCGGAGGATCGCCGTGCTCGGCGACATGTTTGAACTCGGTAACCGTAGCGCGAGGGAACATCGCCGATTGGGCGGCGTAGCGTCAGAAGCCGCGATCGATTTTTTATACAAATCGTCGTCGGCAAGGACCACGCCGAACTCGCCGGCCGATTGCGCACCCAGGTGAAAAAGGGCGATTGGCTGCTTTTCAAAGGGTCCCGTGGAATGACAATGGAAAAAGTTTTGCAGGAGCTTAGGAGCGGAAAGGCATAGGAGATTGAACTTGCTTTATTACCTATCGTTTCCGCTTTCGATGAGCTACTCGGGCTTCAACGTTTTTCGCTACATCACCTTTCGCGCAGCGATGGCGGCATTGCTCGCGCTGCTCATCTCGTTTCTCCTCGGGCCTTGGCTGATTCGCACTTTAACCGAGAAGCAGATCGGCCAGCAGATCCGTGACGACGGACCGGCGAGCCATGCGGTCAAAGCGGGCACGCCCACGATGGGCGGTGCCTTGATCATCCTGGCGCTTTTTTTCTCGACCTTGATGATGGCCGACATCGCCAACCGCTACGTGCTCCTGGCGTTGATCGCTACTTTGGGAACCGGCGTGGTCGGATTCGCAGATGACTATTTGAAGCTAACCCGCAAAAATAGCAAAGGACTGTCGCCGCGCAGCAAATTGCTGGGCCAGTTGCACGGAAATCGCTGTGCCGTTTATCAAGACTTTTCACTTCGACCTGGGGCCGTTTTACATACCTTTCGCGATGCTGGTGATTGTGTGCACCTCAAACGCCGTCAATTTGACCGACGGCTTGGATGGCCTAGCGATCGGACCGGTGATGGTCGCTGCGGGAACTTATGCGGTCATTGCTTACGTGACCGGACATTTGAAACTCGCCGAATACTTGCAGATTCCCTACGTCGCGGGCGTCGGCGAGTTGAGCGTTTTCTGCGCCGCGGTCGTGGCCGCGGGTCTGGGCTTTCTCTGGTACAACGCCTATCCGGCGCAAATGTTCATGGGAGACGTTGGCTCGCTTTCGCTGGGCGCGGCAATCGGCGTGGTCGCCGTCATGACCAAGAATGAAATTCTCCTGATCATCGTCGGCGGCGTCTTCGTCATGGAAGCGCTGTCGGTGATTTTTCAGGTGGTCTCCTACAAGGTCCGGCGCAAGCGAGTTTTTTTAATGGCGCCGATTCACCATCATTATGAGCTCAAGGGTTGGAAGGAACCGCAAATCATTGTGCGATTTTGGATCCTTTCATTTATTTGCGCCGTCGTGGGCTTAAGCACATTAAAGCTCAGATGAGCGCGGCGACGATGGAAAGTGGATTTGAGCGGAAAAACAGTGCTGGTGGTCGGGTTGGGGCGCACCGGCCAAGAATGCGCGCGCTTTCTCGCGCACCAGGGAGCAAAGGTGCGGGTTAACGATCTCCGTTCCGCGGCGGATCTTGCGCTTGAGATGGGTGCCCTCGCCGGCCTGCCGATCGAGTACTGTTCGGCCGGCGAGCCGGCGAGCTGGCTCGCTGGTATCGATGTCGTCGTTCCCAGTCCCGGCGTGCCGCGGGACAACGCTTTGCTGCAGCAAGCGGTCGCGCGGCATATCCCGGTGCTCGGCGAAATCGAGCTGGCGTACCGCTCGTTCCGAGCGCCGTTGGTGGCGGTGACCGGCACCAACGGCAAGAGCACGACGACGACACTCATCGGCGAGATGATGAAAGCGGGCGGCCACAGAGTTTTTGTCGGAGGCAATCTCGGCGTGCCCTTTATCAGCGCGGTTTCAAACGACTGGGATTGGGCGGTTCTGGAGATCAGCAGTTTCCAATTGGAGTGGATCGAACAGTTTCGCCCGCGTATCGCCGTGCTGCTCAATGTTACGGAAGATCACTTGGACCGCTACGTGTCGTTTGCCGATTACCGCGCCACCAAGGAGCGCATCTTCGAGGTTCAAGGGGGCGAGGACGTGGCGATCCTCAACCGCGACGATCCGTGGATTTGGGCCATGCGCAATCGAATCAAAGGCCGCATCGTCTCTTTCGGCTTTACCGAAGTGACCGAGGGCGTTTTCGCCACGGCCGGTGAAATCATTTGGCGCGCCGGCGCCGGCGAGGAGCGATTCGCGCTCGACGAAGTGAAGATTCAGGGCGTACACAACGTGGAAAACATGATGGCCGCGGTCGCGGCGGCGAAGTGCGCCGGAGTTCCCTGCGAGCTTATTCAGACAACTTTGAATCGCTTTCCCGGTCTCGAACACCGTCTGGAGTTCGTGCGCAATAAAGACGGCGTGCGTTACTACAACGACTCCAAGGGGACGAACGTCGGCGCAGTCGTGAAATCGCTGGCGAGCTTTAACGAGCCGGTGATTTTGCTTGCCGGAGGCGTCGATAAGGGCGGTGATTACGCGCCGCTCAATGAAGAGATCAAACAAAAAGTTCGCCGGCTGGTGTTGTTCGGCGCCGCCAAGGAGGTCATCGCCCACGCCCTGGGCGGGCTCACCGAGACCGTGATCGTCGACGATCTTCAAGCGGCGGTGCGCGAGGCGGCGGCGCACGCGCACGCGGGCGACGTGGTGTTGCTGTCGCCGGGCTGCTCGAGCTTCGACCAATTTTCCAACTACGCGGAGCGAGGAAAAGTCTTCAAGAGCCTCGTACAAAAATTATGAGAGAGGGCTTGGCAGTTGATAAGTGGATGCTCCTCGCCGTCGTCGCGCTTCTGGCGTTGGGAATGACGATGGTGTTGAGCACCAGTTATCTTTACTCGCAGGAGCGTTACGGCGACGGAACGTATTTCTTTCGCAAGCAATTGATCGCCATGGGCGCGGGAGCGATTGCCTTGATCGCGTGCTCGATGGTGCCTTCGGTGCTGTACCGGCGCTTTGCTTACCCGATCTTGGCGCTCAGCTTCGTTGTTCTCCTCCTGGTTCTGATCCCCGGCATAGGTGTGAGCCGCGGCGGCGCGCGGCGCTGGATCATGTTTCCCGGCTTTGCGTTTCAGCCGTCCGAATTGGCCAAGCTCGCGCTGGTATTTTATCTCGCTCGCTCCATGGCGAAGAAAGAGGAGATGATCCGCACTTTTTCCGTAGGTATTTTGCCCCACCTCATCGTCGGCGGCATTTTCGCCGGCATGCTGTTGCTCGAACCGGATTTCGGCACCGCACTAATCTTGACCATGCTGCTCTATTTCATGCTGTTCATCGGTGGGGCGCGGATACACCACCTGCTCGCTACCGGACTGATGGCTTTGCCGGTGTTGATCTATGTGATGACGAAGGCTGAATATCGATTACGCCGTCTGCTGACCTTCTTAGATCCATGGAGCGATGCCTCCGGCAGCGGGTTCCACGTTATTCAGTCGCTGATCGCGTTCGGCTCTGGCCAGGTGTGGGGACGCGGATTGGGCGAGAGCCGGCAAAAACTTTTCTACTTACCCGAGGCGCACACGGATTTTGTTTATTCAGTGATCGGCG
>VBKX01000625.1:1894-2344 GCA_005879435.1 Deltaproteobacteria bacterium | reverse complement strand
GAGCGGCAGACTCGTCGTGCCCGAGCCCGCCGTGCCGACTTCCAGGCGGGTTTTTTCTGGCTTCGCGGCAACTGCTTGTTCTGCGCTCTCGGAATTCCACGGCAACGCGACCGAGCAAATCACGCCCAGGACGAGCGCGCTCCAACGCGCTGGCAAGAGATAATTCATGGCTCATTCCTCTTTATCGCCGGCTGTCGACTTTATTTCATCTCGGCCAAAACCTGCCGCAGCAGCGTAAAATCAATAACGTCGTCCTGCTTTACTTCTTTCCCGGTGGTTTTCTTGATCAGCTCCAGCTGGGTTCGGATCGCGCTTTCCTTGCCGAGGCCGTCGGGACTGACGGTCTTCAACGACCGGGCGTAGTCCTTTTCAGCGATCGGCCTGGAAAGCTTGAGCCAGTCCATGTAAAGCGCGACCGACTCGGAGCGGTGATTCAAAAAGAACAGCCCT
>VBKX01000625.1:0-1790 GCA_005879435.1 Deltaproteobacteria bacterium | reverse complement strand
TCACCTCTTCGGGATTTTCTCTGAGCTTTTTATCGGTGACGGTGAGTCCGCTGAAGGGCACCTCGAACTTGCCTTCGATGTCGGCGAGCAAACTATAACCCTTGTCTTCAGCCACGGCATGAAGCGGCACCGGGAGCGGCGTCGCCTCGACGCTGCCGGAGAAGAGGGCTTGCAAGCGCACGTTTTCCCGTCCCATCGCAATCATCACCACGTCTTTGTCAGGATCCAGGCCGCCGGCCGAAAGCATGGCACGGGTGGATGTGTAAACCGCGCCGGAAAAACTGCTGATGGCGATCTTCTTGCCGCGCAACTGGGCGACAGTTTTGAATTCCGGCCGTGCGACTAATGTGAGATCGGCAAATTTATGAGCCAGGTGAACGCTCTTGATCGGCAAACCCTGCGCCGCTGCCAACAGGCCGGAGCCGCCGCCAAACAGCGTATAGTCGATCTCGCCGACGACTTGGCTCTTCAACGCGAGATCGCTGCTGATGATCAACAGCGTCGGCCGCAGTCCCTCATCGTCGAAAAATTTCTGCTTGATGCCGGTCATCATGGTGACCGACGCCATCGACGGCGGATAGGCGACTTTGACTTCCTTTATCTCGCGGACTTGGGCGGCGCGCGCGGCAGTCGCAGCCGGCAGAATGAGAAGAGACAATAAAAGCGCTGGCAGATTTTTGAAAAACCCGGATTTCAGGCTGCTCAAAAAGATCTCAGCGGCGAGGCGCGCGAAAAATCGGTCCTTCGGCGGGCTCAGGACAGGCTCAGCGGACGCATACATCGGCAGTACGTTGACGCGAGGCGATGGAGAGCAATGAAGCATAGGAGTCTTTTTCAGCAGCCTGCTGGCACGTTGAGTTGCGTTTTGCTGAAAGTTCGATCACCAGTCAAGTCGCGTCCCCTTTGCCCAGCGAATCCAAGAAAGAATTATTCACGTGGCAGCAGCCGAACATGATTAACGTTGTCCGCTTCACGAGAAAATTAGCTCCGGCGCACGGCAAATAGTTTTTCGAATTCGCCGCCGTCGAGCCAGATGCCACGGCAGTCGGGACAGGCATCTAAAATGACCGACCGATCGATGCTGCTATAAACACGCAGGAGTTCCGACCCATCGCGCGGACATTTTCCCCTTTTTCCTTCGACCTCGTCTTTGACATGGCCGCGGCGCAGCGACGTCACGTAGCGCGCCTCTTCGGCGAGAAGCTGGCTAAGCTCATGGGCGTCGAACCAAATGCCGGCGCAGGACGAGCATCGGTCCACGGCTACCCCATGCACTGAAAATTCGCCGAGCGTTTCGGCCTCGCACTTTGGACAGTTCATATTTGATTCTTCTCGGTTTCCCTGGGCGATTGCCAAAAACGTTAGTTGAATCGCGCAAGGGGTGCAAGCAGAGAATTTGGAAGATGCCGCTGCCGCCTCTTTTACTGAATAGTGAATTGGTTGTATAAGTCTGTTCGGGCGGCATTTGCTACATAAAGGAGGTCTCCATGAAAACGGTCAGAGACATCCTAGCCGTTAAAGGGCGCGAGGTTTGGACTATCGAGCTCGAAGCGACGGTATTCGATGCCATGAAGCGCATGGCGGAACAGGAAGTCGGAGCCCTGCTGGTTGCGGACGGCCCAAAGCTCGTCGGCATCATCTCCGAGCGCGACTACGCCCGCAAAGTGATACTTCAGGGCCGCGCGTCGCCTACAACCAGGGTCAGGGAAATCATGACCAGCCACGTCGTCTGCACGCACCTCGACCAACCGATCGAAGAATGCATGGCCGTCATGACGGATAAGCGCGTG
>VBKX01000107.1 GCA_005879435.1 Deltaproteobacteria bacterium | reverse complement strand
CAGAACGGCGCGCCGATCCGTATGGTCGTGCCGTGGAAATATGGCTTCAAAAGCATCAAGTCGATCGTCAAAGTGCGCTTTGTCGAGACGCAACCGAAGACCGCGTGGAACACGATGCAGGCGCAAGAGTACGGTTTTTATTCCAACGTCAACCCGGAAGTCGATCATCCGCGCTGGAGCCAAGCCACCGAGCGGCGCATCGGCGAATTTCTCCGGCGGAAAACTTTGATGTTCAACGGCTACGGCGAGCAAGTCGCGAGCCTGTACAAGGGAATGGATCTGAAGAAATACTACTAAGCGTCAAACGAATGAATTTTGCGATCATGCGTTCTTGGCTCAAACCGACGGCGTTCGCCGCCTGCCTGATACCCTTCGGGCAACTTGCGTATAACGCCTACATCGGCGATCTCGGAGTCAATCCGATCGACACGATCACGCGATTCACCGGCTCGTGGGCGCTGATCTTTTTGCTGACGTGCCTGGCCGTAACACCGCTGCGGAGAATTACCGGCTGGAACGAGCTGATTAAGTTCCGCCGCATGCTCGGACTGTTTGCGTTCTCTTATGCGCTGACGCACTTCGCGACATACTTGGTTCTCGACCATTTTTTCAATTGGCCGGCGATCGGCAAAGACATTCTCAAGCGGCCGTACGTCACCGCCGGATTCACCGCTCTGATGATTATGCTTCCACTGTCGCTCACTTCGACGGCGGCCATGATTCGCCGCCTCGGCAAACGATGGCAACAACTGCATCGACTCGTTTACGTCGCCGCCATCGCCGGCGTGATTCATTTTTATTGGCTGGTGAAAGCGGACATCCGCCGGCCGGCACAATACGGCTTCGTCTTGGCGCTCTTGTTGGGTAACCGAGTTGCTATGAAATGGGCGAAGCGCAAACCCGCCGCCGTCGCGCGCAAGTCCGCCGTTGCGCGTGCGCAGGAGATCAGCTAAGCAATCTGGGATTTCTTGATGCCGAGTTTATCCATGCGCGAGCGGAGTGTGCTCGGGTTGATGCCGAGAATCTCGGCTGCTCCCTTTTTACCATGAATCACCCAACGGGTTTCCGTCAGCGCCCGGACGATGTGCTGGCGTTCGACGTTTTCCAAATTATCGATAAATGATGAGTCCTCGACGGTTTCGTCGGCGCGCAACATGGAGTCGTCGATCTGCACGATCGGGCCTTTGGCCAGCACCACCGCGCGCTCGATAACGTTTTGCAGCTCGCGGATATTTCCCGGCCAAGCGTAATTGGATAGGCTCTCCATCGACTTCTGCGACACGCCGCGCACTTCTTTGCCCAGGTTCTTGCCGAACCGACTGAGAAAGAAATTCACTAAGAGCGGGATGTCCTCGCGACGCTCGCGCAGTGCCGGCACTTCGAGCGGAAACACGTTCAGACGATAAAACAGATCGGAGCGAAAAACGCCGCTGCGCACCACTTCCTGCACGTTTCGATTGGTGGCGGCGATCACGCGCACGTCGACCTTCATCGTGCGACTGCTGCCGACCCGCTCGAACTCGCCTTCCTGAAGGACGCGCAAAAGCTTCACCTGAGTATCGAGCGGCAGCTCAGTCACCTCGTCGAGAAAGATCGTTCCACCGTTGGCCAGCTCGAATCGACCGATGCGCTGCTGCGTCGCGCCGGTAAACGCGCCGCGCTCATGGCCGAACAGTTCGCTCTCGACCAAGCCGGAGGGAATCGATCCGCAATTCACCTTGACCAGCGGTCGATTCTTGCGCCGGCTGCGGTCGTGCACCGCGCGCGCGAGAAGTTCCTTGCCGGTGCCGGTTTCGCCGTGAATCAGGACGGTAGCGTCCGTCGGTGCCACCTGTTCGAGCTTCTTCAATAACCGCCGGATCGGCGCGCTTTGGCCGATAATCTCTTCGAAGTTGTGCTCGGTTTTGATTTCCTCCTGGAGATAAACCGCCTCGGCTTCGAACCGCGCCTTTAGCGATTCCACTTCTTCGTGGGCTCTCATATTATCGACGGCGATGGCGATTTGCCCCGCCACGGTGATGCCGCCGATGCTCAGCCCGCGCACGACCAGGGGCACGGCGCAGATCGAGCGAAACCCATGTCCATAGGCCCGCTCCTCGGAACTGGTCAGGCGCTCGCGTTCTAGATCGCGGCGCAAAACCGGCTTGCGCGTCGTGAAAGCAAGCCCAGCCGGGCTGTCGTCCAGCTTGAGCCGGCGGCCGATCGGCGTGTAATCATCCCGCTGGTAAGGTCCCGCATAGCTCAAAATGCTGAGACAATTTTCTTTGGGTTCGTAAAGCGACAGCGCCAGACGATCGAACGTTATGACCCGCGCCAACGCGTCGCTCACGGCGGCCAATAGCTCGTCGCGCGTCAGCTTGGTGACAATCGCATTGTTGATGTCGAGGACCGTGCGCCGACGCGCTGCCGCCGCGGCGATACTTGCATTGAGCGCTGCAATCTCTTCGTAGGACTTCATGTTGGCCACGGCGATCGCGACTTGGTTGGCGACTTGCTCGAGAAACTGCCGGCGCAAATGTCCGTAGGCGGCTCTCTCGGCCGTCATGAAAAAGAGCGCGCCCAGCGCGCGTTCACCGTGAGTCACTGGAAAGCGCTCGCAAAACTCGTCTCGACAGCCGGCGATGAACCAGACCCGGTTGCGCAAGACCCAGTCGCAGGCAGTACCGGCGGCCGGCAATAGGGTGGGCTGTGTCGGCGCGCCAGCCGCAGGAATTGTCGACAAAATATGTCCCTGCAATTGATCGCCGTCGATTGGCAGTTCGATGCCGAAACGTTCCGTCGGCACCAGCGTCTTTAGACATTCGGCAAGCGCGCCAAACAAACTATCCCGGTGCAAGTGGCGTCCGACCGCGCGGTTAATGTCGAGAAGCGTGCTCAGTTCCGCATTGAGCAGCTTGACCTCACGGTCAGTCCGCATGCGTTCCAGTTCGGCACCGGCCCTGGTCGCAAATATGCGAAGTATCCGACGCTCCGTCTCACCAAAGACTCGCGGCTTATTGTCCAT
>VBKX01000620.1 GCA_005879435.1 Deltaproteobacteria bacterium | reverse complement strand
GCGCAATCGGTATACGTGTAAGTATCGACTTCACGTTTTTCGCTAAAAACCTAAGACATTGACTGTGCCGTCTCGCCCATTACTCTTCTAGGGCGGGATTGCGGTTGTCAGCCGTTTTGTCACGCCAAACATCGCGGCCGAAGATTGATAGTGCATGGAGAAACCCAGCGTTTCACCGTAACGCTGGCGGCCGAAATGAGCTACAATAGTCTGCAACCCGGAATTTATGATTGGCGGGGAGCGCAGGCGGAAAATGGCTACGAACATAATTTTGCAGCGTTCGATACTTTGTTGGTTTCTCTTCTCGATTTTATTCCTGGCGATGTCACCGCTGTTGACCTATGGAGCCGACTCGCCCGCCGCCCTTAGCGCGCGCGAATCCGGCGTGGCTTTGTATCCGCGCCAGGACAGCGAATCCGATCGTATCGGAACTTTAGAAAAGGGTGAATCGCTTTTCCCCATCGCCGAGTCGGTGGGGAGTCAAGTCTGGTACATGGTGCGCACCAAACAAGGTCTGGTCGGCTGGGTACGCGCCGCAGATGTCGTCGTCAGCAGTCAAGCCAAAGAGTCATTTAAGGAAAAGGAATCCAGCTCGTCCAACTGGTCGGCCAGAACCTCGGACGGCCGAACGTTTAACGGCACGTGGAGCGTTGCGCCGGCCTCCACGGACAAGAGCGCCACCGGTGGTTGGACGTTAAGCGACGGCAGTGGTGCAACGGTGATGCGCGGCACCTGGACGGCCGAGAAACATTCGACTGGATGGAATGGTGTCTGGCGTGCGTCGGTTGAAAGCCGCGAAAGAGAATTTACCGGCAGTTGGTCCGCCGAATTTCCCCACGTGCGCAATGCCCCTTTTGCCGAACTGTTCGATGCCGCCGCCAAAGAAGCTATCCGCGGCCTATGGACCGGCGGCAGTGAATCAGGCAGCTGGTCGCTCCGAGCCGTAAAATAGAAGCGCTCAAGATACGCGGAACGGCGGCATTCCGATGTGCCTGACGTGTGCAAATTTTTTTTAAACCCCTAAGTCACTGTGCTATAATATCGGGGATCTTGGGCCGAGCGCTCGAAGTCCTAATTCACGCTTCGAATCGTCCTGGACAAATCGAGACTGTGTCACAGAAAAGGTTCATGCCGGAAACCTCACTGAATGTGACACGCCAGCGCAAAAGGAGCACCCATTGGATACCGCCGATACGCCCCGTTTTGAAGCGATGACCACGGGGATGCTACTCGACCGTGCCTTTCGACTTTACACGAATAACTTTTCATTGATGCTCGGCATAGCCGCCGCCGCGTACGTGCCATTCTATTTGATCATGCTGGTCATCGAAGCCAGTCTCAGCGGTCGCCTTCAATCTCCGACGGGTGGTCTATCGATGTTGCTGTTTCAAGTCGTGTTCATGATCCTTTGGGCGAGTATCGCCTTCCCGGTCGCCAGTGGCGCAGCGACCTTTGCGATCAGCGAACGTTATCTCGGTAACGAGGTCGGCATCGTCGATGCGTTGCAGCGCGGCCTGAGCCATTTCTGGACGTTGTCCCTGGCCCAGATCACCGCCACCATTCGGGTCTTGTTCGGGTTTATTTTATTGATCATTCCCGGCATCCTCTGGATGCTCTCGTATTCTCTGGTTGTGCCGGCGATCCTAGTCGAAGGCCATAAGGCGATGCCCGGTCTCAGACGAAGCCGCGACCTGGTCAAAGGATATCGCGGTAAAATATTCTTGGTGATGATCGTCATCAACTTGCTCCAAGCGGTCTTAGCCGGCGGCGTCGGCGTCGTTTCCAGTTTCTTGTTGACTAGCGATGCCGGCGCCACAGCGGTCTTAAGCTCGGCACTGGGAAATCTGCTGTCGATTCTGCTCACGCCGCTCGGCATCATCGCGGCGATCCTGCTCTATTATGATATGCGCATCCGTAAGGAAGGCTTCGATCTGGAAATGCTCAGCCTTGCGGTTTCGACTCAATCGCCAGCCGCGGCAACCACGGCGATTTTGAGCCGTTGATCTTAAAATTAATGTCCGCGGCACAATTGAGCCAAATTCCTCCACCGGAACAGATTCGTGACGCAACGCAGGCGGTTCTTGCGCGCGCCGAGTTCGCCGAGCCTTCGCGCTGGTATGAGATTGTCATTGAAGCCCTTCAAGCCCTCAAGCGCTGGCTTGACGGTGTGAGTCAGTGGTCCGAGGCACATCCCTCGCTGGCGCGAGTTTTTTTCATCATGGCGCTGCTGGTTTTGCTCGCATGTCTTGGCCATCTCTTCTATCTCGCCTTGGCCGATGTGCTTCCTTTTCAGCGCAAAAAAGACCGTGCAAATGCGCGGCAGGCGCGCTGGGATATCTTGGAAGGCGCCGCGACCAACTGGCGCGAAGCCCTGAAAATTGCGCGCGCGTTGCTCCACGACGGTAATCTGCGGCGCGCGATTTGGATTGCCCATCGGGTCTTATTGGGCCTGCTGGACGAACAGGGGGCCATCAAATTCGCAGGCTGGAAAACCAATTCGCACTACCTTACGGAATGCGCCCGCAATCATCCTTGGTACACGACTTTTGCAGAGTTGACCGAGCTCTACGAAGGAACGGTTTACGCCAATCGATCGGCATCAGAAGACGTCGCCGAATCTCTAGTCGTTCGAGTGGACCAGTTTTGCGATGAGACGAGCGGCTCAGCATGACTCCGCAGACGCGCAATCGTTTGACCGCGGCGACGGCGACGGGGATCTTTCTCGTCCTTTCGCTCGTCTTAGCAAGCTTCTCGACTCGGCAAAATACCGACTTGATGCTGCAGCGGCCGTCGACGTTCTTTACCGATCCGAGCGGAGCGCAAGCGCTGCTGCTGGTGATGCAACAGTTTCTACCTTCTGTGCAGCGATGGCGCCGCCCGTTGACCTTCCTGCCCTTAGCGCAACAGCCGGATTCGCCGAGCACGCTGATCGTTGCCGGCCCGGTGAAATCGATTTCCCAAGGGGAAGCGGATCATCTCGGCCGCTGGCTCGCCGGCGGCGGCCAACTCATCCTGCTTAGCGGAAATGGTTGGCCCTTGAGCCACCGTCGGGGACCGGATGACGCAACTTCGACAGAAGACGCGCGCACGCCCAACGATATGGACGACAATCAGCTTGAAACGTTATTGTCCCGCTACGCGCCCCCCTTGAGCTGGACAAAAGTGGCTGGATATCGGACGCGACGAGCCAGCGGCTCTTCGCTGCCGTCCGGTGATATCACGCTGCGCTGGCGCCAAGGTTTTGCCCGGACAGATAACGCAGAGGTCATCGCCAGAGCCGACACTGCCGCCCTCGCGGTTTCGATTCCCGTCGACCGAGGCCGTATCGTGGCCGTCGCCGATCCCACGATGGTGAGCAACGGTGCATTGCGCCGGTCGGACAATGCCGTGTGGCTGGTGAGTCTTGCCGCGGCCTGGGGCGAGGGCAAAATTCTCTTCGATGAATATCATCACGGTTTCGGCGAAAAACGCGGCACGGGCCAACTCATCCGGGCTTTTCTCATGACCCCTTGGGGCTCGTCTGTACTGCAATTAAGCGCCGCTGCGTTGCTCTATCTGTTCGTTTACCGCCGGCGCTTCGGCCGGATCTCGGAGCCGCCTCTGCCGAGTCGCGCAAGTCCGTTGGAATTGGTCAATGCACGAGCCGGTTTTCTTCAAGCCGCGGCCGCCCAGGGCCTCGCGGCGGAGCTGATTGTACAGGACCTGTGCCGAAATTTGACCCCGAGGCGGCGCAAGATTGCGGATGGCGCTGACTTGACCGCCGAATTGGCAAGCCTGCCCACCGGCGGCGGCACCGCACAGCTCGCCACGTTGCGCGCTTTACTGAAAAAGACTCAAACCGGCGAGCGGCTCAGCGATCGAGAGCTGATCGAGTTCGGCGCGGCCGCCGGCGACCTCGTCAAAGGATCACGACTATGAGCGAAGAGCAAATCTCCGTCGACGTGCTGAATATCGGGCGCGCCGTGCAAGCCGAGCTGCAGCGAGTGATTTACGGACAAGCGGCCGCGATCCAAAGCCTGCTTGTCGCCATCACCGCAGGCGGCCACGTGCTGATCGAAGGCGTGCCGGGCGTGGCAAAGACACTGCTCGCGCGCAGCCTTGCCGCGGCACTGCGTTGCCGCTTTTCGCGCATCCAGTTTACGCCGGACCTCATGCCATCGGATATTACCGGCGTGAATGTGTTCGATTTAGCGGCGCACGAGTTCCGCTTTCGCCCGGGTCCGTTGTTCGCCGATATCGTGCTCGCCGATGAAATCAATCGCGCCCCGGCGAAGACCCAAGCCGCGCTGCTGGAGGCGATGCAGGAGCATCAGGTGAGTATCGATGGACAAACCCACGAGTTATCGACCTGCTTCACCGTCGTGGCCACGCAGAATCCGATTGAATATGAAGGCACCTATCCGCTCCCTGAAGCACAGTTGGACCGATTTCTAATGAAAGTCATCATCGATTATCCCGGCGAGGAAGATGAACGGGCGATGCTGAAATCGGCCCAGATGCTGGGCGAAAAATCCGCGCAACCCCACAGCGTGATCCAAACGATCGTCGGCCCTCAAGAAATAGCCCGGCTGCGCGCCATGATGCACGCCGTCCGAGTGGACGAGACGGTTTTGGAATATGCGCTGCGGCTGATTCGCCAGTCGCGCGGCTTCCCGAGTCTCACCTTGGGCGCGAGCCCGCGCGCGGCGATCATGCTGCTGCAAGCGGCGAAGGCTCTGGCTTTGTTGCGCGGTCACGATTACGTCACGCCGGATGAGATTCAGCTGATGGCGCTGCCGGTCTTGCGCCATCGCGTTCGCCTGACGCCGGAAGCGGAGATCGAAGGGCTGACGCCGGATGGCTGTATTCAATCTTTGCTCGCGCAAGTCGAGATTCCCCGGTAGTAAAAATGATCGCCGTTCTTTCGTTGATTCCCAGCATGCGGTTGATTTGGCTGGTCGCGCTGGGCGCGCCCCTTTGGCCGCTCGCTCTGTTCATTCCAGGAGCATGGCTCGCCGGATTGTTTTATCTCGTGCTGTTGGCGGCACTCTGCTGGCGCGATGTGCGGACGATCCCACGACCTTCCGAGCTCGCCGCACGACGCGAGTTGCCGCCCCGCTTCGCGCTCGGTGTCGATCACTCCGTCAAGCTCGTCTTACGCAATGGAACGGCGCTCCCGGTCGTCGCCGTCGTGCGCGACGAGCTTCCCGACAGCTTCGAATCGGGCGCGGATTTGCCGCCCGTGCGGATTCCATCCTACGGCGAAGCTCATCTGAACTACATCCTCCGGCCGCTGAAGCGCGGCGCTCACCCGTTCGGCGCCGTTGTCCTGCGCGTGCAAGGCGAGCGGGGATTAATACAGCAACAGATGGCGCTTACCGTCGGCGACACCGCAAAGGTCTATCCCAATTTCCACGGCGCCGATCAATACCAGCTCCTGGCGAAAATCGACCAACGCGAGGAGATCGCGCGCAAGCCGCGACCGTTCAAAGCCGCGGGCACCGATTTTGAAAGTCTGCGTCCCTACATTTCCGGCGAGGATCCACGCAGCATCGATTGGAAAGCAACGGCACGGCGCGGCTCTCTGATAAGCCGAAACAAGCAAGTAGAAAAAGGCCAACAACTTGCCGTGCTTCTCGATGCCGGGCGCCTGATGGCGGAAACCATCGGTGAGCGCTCCAGGCTGGAGCACGGGCTCGACGCGACGGTCATGCTGAGTTACGTTGCGCAAAAGCGCGGTGACGCGCTCGCCGTCGCGGCATTTTCGAATAAGCTCGAATCGTTCATGCCACCGGTGCGTGGTCCCGCTCTGTTACCCCGAGTTCTTGAGTCGCTTTACGCCGTGCACGCGCGTCCGGTGGAATCCGACTATTGGCAGGTCATCGCTCAGGTGATGGCGATGCTGCGGCGGCGCAGCCTGGTCATCCTCTTGACGGACGTGCCTAACCGAACCTCTGATCGTCGCGATCGCTCGCTCGGTCCCCACGACCGTCGAAGACACCTATCGTAAAGCGGCCGCGTGCGATCAGTTGCGCCGGCGCGGACTGGCGCTGGAAAATATGCGCTCTCGGGGTATTTTAGTTCTTGAGACCGATCCGGCACACTTGAGCATCCATTTGGTCAAACGCTATCTGGAAATTCGCCAGGCCGATCTTCAATAGCCGCGATGACCCCCACCGCGATAGCGCAACTGAAGTGAAAGAAAAACAAATTCCGTCCACGAAAGCCATAAATTGCATGAAGTCTACAATCACACAACTATTCGAAACCTTCGTATTACGATGGTGCAAAGTTGTCGCGGATCGCGCAAAAGTTCCGCTGACGTGAAATACTCGAACACGGGGAGTGACTCGCGCCAAGGCGCAAAGTACGCCAAGTTCGGAAGGGAAATTTTATAATCTTACAAACGATACGCCATTTTTTTCCGACCTTTGCGGCCTTGGCGTCTTTGCGCGAGATAGTCCGAGTCTCGGTTGCGGCTTCACCGCCTTGGAAGCTTCGAGGTCAAAGAATGGTTCGTCGAGTACCGCAACGTCGACGAACTAGCGCAAGAAAATCTGCGCAAGCTGCGAAACTCTAAGCGATACTAATATGGACGAGAGTGTTTTTATCTCCACGCCTGATCACGTGACCCTCGAGTTCGAGCTGGCCGGCCCCGGTTCGCGCTTCTCCGCGTACATCATTGATTTTGTCTTCAGCGTCGTGCTGATCGTCGTCATTGTGTTGGCGCTCTATGCCAGTGGCGCGCTGGTCACCTTGAGATCGCTCGTCGGCGCAGCGCGAGGCAGCTCCTGGGGCGCATCTTGGATAATGGCGCTGGTGGTGTTGATTATTTTTCTGATCAACTGGGGCTACTACGTTCTCTTTGAAGGACTGGGCAAAGGTTCGACCCCAGGGAAAAAACGGGTTGGCATCCGCGTGATCCGCCAGGACGGATTGCCCATTGGGCTGCGCGAAGCGGCACTGCGCAATTTGGTGCGAGCCGCCGACATGCTGCCGCCGCCTTCCTACATTTTGGGCGGCTTGGTCATGCATTTCGATCCGCAGGGGCGGCGCCTCGGCGATATGTTGGCGGGGACCTATGTCGTCGTCGAAAAATTTGATCTGGCCGCGCAGGGAGCGAGCGGGGCCGCCTGGGCCAGCCGCGTCGAGCAGGGACGTTCCCGGCAAGCGCTCACGCTGCCGCGCGGCACGATCTCGCCGCAGCAAATCGGTTTGATCGAGCGCTTTCTCGCGCGCCGCCACGAGCTCTCCGAAGAGCGGCGCGCGCAACTGGTCTGGCAGATCGCCGAGCCGTTGCTGCCCATGCTCGGCGAAGATCGCGACAGTCTAGCGCGCCGTCATGATCGCACGGAGCGCTGCGAATGGCTGCTCATGCAGATCATCGAGCTGGCGCAAGCCAAAGCGCCGAACATCGCCGTCGCGGAGAAAACGACGCCACCCGCGGCGCTCTTTTAAGGCAGACGAGACCGTGCAAAACGCCGACGAAAAACTCGAACAATGGACGCAGTTCTATCGGCGCGCCCAAAGGATCTTGCAAGCCGGACCGCGCGGGCTGCGTAAGTTAACCGGCGCCGAGCTCACTCGACTGATCGATGACTATCAAGCCCTGACCGCCGATCTGGCGCGCGCTCGTTCGCTCGGCGCCGCGCGCGAAACCGTCGACCAACTCAATCGCATCGCCGTCGCCGGCCATAACCTCATCTACGGCCAGATTCGTTTGCGCGAAGGCGGCGCGACCTCGCGCGGTTTCGCTAGCTTTGCCGCCGTGGTGCGCCGGCACGCTTGGGCCGTGGCGCTGGCCGCGCTCATGTTCTTCGGCTCCGCGGTCGTTTCTTTTGTCGCCGTCGAGCTCAATCCATCCTTGGGTTATGATCTGCTCTCGGACGAGTTTCTCGATTTCGATCCTGCTTCTCCGGATAATCTGCACCACATTCCGAGTCTGGCGCGTCCGGTGGTTTCGTCGCTGATTATTTCCAACAACATTCAAGTCACGCTGCTGGCCTTCGGCTTCGGACTGACCGCGGGCATCGGCACAAGTTTGCTGCTGATCTTCAACGGCATCCACTTGGGCTCGGTCGCGGGCTGGATGAGCCTGCACGGCAAAGACCGAGCTTTATGGGGCTGGATCATGCCGCACGGCGCCACCGAGCTTCTGGCGATCTGCCTGGCTGGCGCGGCAGGTTATATACTGGCGAGCGCGATTATCGCTCCAGGGCAACTGCGCCGCGCCACCGCGCTCAAACGAGTCGGCGGTCAAGCCCTGACCATCGAGCTCGGCTGCATGGTCATGCTGGTGATCGCCGGTTTGATCGAGGGTTTCGTTTCACCGAGCGCGGTCGACTACACCAGCCGCATCGCGGTGCTGCTTGCCAGCGTCGCGCTCTGGGCGCTCTACTTTTTTGGCGCCGGTCGGAATCGCAACGAGCGCCTTGCTGACGAGCCCCCGAGCAATTAGTTTGTCTCTTTACAACTTATTGGTGTCCTTTAGCTATGATCCTCTCGTCATAGCTCCGTGGGCGAGGAAAAAAATCAGGATATGATGCGCTTGCACAAACGCCTTCTCGCTTTGCTCGCTGTGCTGATTCTGCTGCTTATCATCACAACGCTCTTATACATGTGGGGAATGACCTATCTCGAAGGCAAGCCCCGGGGATTTTGGGACGCTCTGGAATGGGCGGGTGAATCCTTGTCGACGACCGGTTACGGCCGGGATTCCAACTGGAACCATCCGCTCATGGTGTCCTATGTCGTGCTGGTGCAATTTGTCGGCGTGTTTCTGGTTTTCCTGGTTTTTCCCATTTATGTGATTCCTTTTTTCGAGGAGCGTTTCGAAACCCGGCTACCTAAAGAAATTCCTAGTCTCAAGGAACACGTGGTCATTTTCGATTACGGTCCGCCGGTGGCGACGCTCCTCACCGAGCTGGAGCGAGCCAACATCGCAACTGTTGTCGTCGAAGAAGACGAGAACGACGCGCGCCGTCTGCACGAACAAGGGCACCGAGTGATCCACGGTAATCTGGACGAGGGAGTATTGCAAAAAACCTATCTGACGCAAGCCCGCGCGCTCATCGTCAACAGCGCCGATGACCGCAACGCCGCGACGATCCTCGCTGCGCGCCAGCTCGGCTTCAAAGGAGCGATCATCCTGGCCGGCGCCAGCGGCGCGTACACGCCGCGGCACGTGTTGGGCGCTGCTTTGGCGGCGCGGGCGAGCCAAAAAGTGAGCCCGACGGTGGCCGGGATTCAGCACCTCGGCCATAAGCTTCAGGTTGGCGAGGCACGCATCACCCGCGACAGCGTGCTCGGCGGCAAGACACTTGCCGAAGCCGATCTCGGCCAGCACGCCGGCGTGACCGTGATCGGTCAGTGGATCGGCGGCAAGCTCATCACGCCGCCGACGCCGGACATGCGGCTCGAACCCGGCGGCATTCTGGTGCTCGTCGGCAACGCGGAAAGTCTTCAACGCTTCATGAACCTTTGCGCCGGCGCACGCCAGCTGCGCCGCCACGGCCCTTTTTTGATCGCCGGCGGCGGTGAAGTCGGACGCAAAGTCTCCGAGTTGCTGATCGACGCTGGCGAAGAGACATTCCTCATCGATACCCAACCCGGTCCGGCCGTGAACTTGGTCGGCAACGTGCTCGATACACAAATATTGAAGCGAGCCGGAATCGACAACGTCCAAGCCGTGATCCTGGCGCTCAATACCGACTCGACAACGCTCTTCGCCACGGTCATTTTCAAAGATTTGGCGCCCGACGTTCCCGTCATCGCGCGCGTGAATCGCTCCGAGAACGTCGAGCGGATCTATGCGGCGGGCGCCGATTTCGCGCTTTCGATAAGTCAAGTTTCCGGCCAACTGCTCGCCTGGCGGCTGCTCGGCAAGGAATCCGTCGCCGTAGATCCGGAGCTGCGTGTCATCAAAGTCTCGACGCGCGGCATAGAAAACTATCATCCAAGCCATGTCGATATCCGCGTCAAGACCGGGTGTTCCGTCGTCGCCGTCGAGCGCGGCGAAGAATTGCTGGTGGAATTTGCTCCGGACTTTCGTTTCGAGGCCGGCGACTTCATCTATATTTGCGGCAGCGCGGAGGCGGCGCAGAAATACTACGATGTTTTTCCACAGGAATAGGCAAACGTTGACCCCAACACGACTCTTGCTGAGCGACCCAATCGCGATCGCAAAAATAGACGCACGAGTGAATCATGGCGCAACGTAACTCGACTAGACCCCGCCGCCATTTTTCGATGCTTCGCGGCTACCAGTTGGCGGATCTGATCACGCTCGCCAACGGCGCGGCCGGAACCGCCTCCGTTTTCACCACGATGAGCTATCTGACGATGCCGGAGTATTGGCGCATCTATCTGGCCCTCTCCTTATTGCCGCTGGCGCTAATCCTCGACATCGCCGACGGCAAAGTCGCCCGCCGCCACCGACAACAATCTCCTTTCGGCCAAGAATTGGATTCCCTTGCGGACATCGTGAGCTTCGGTGTCGCGCCGGCCGCGATCGCTTACGGCCTCGGCATGCGCGGCGCCATGGACGTGATTGTCCTTATCTATTTCGTTTGCTGCGGCGTCAGCCGCTTGGCCCGTTATAATGTCACCGCAGGGGAACTCGCCGATGCCGCCGGCAAAGTGAAATACTTCGAAGGCACGCCAATCCCGTCGAGCTTGATCCTAGTTGCCGTGCTCGCGCTGTGCGTTTTCTTCGACCGCACGGGCGATCATCTGCCGCTCGGCGCAATCGAGCTGGCCGGTGCCCGCTGGCATCCGCTCTCACTGTTATTTTTTATCAATGGCAGCACGATGATCAGCAAAACACTGCGTGTCCCGAAGGTTTAATTCGGCAAGGTTCGGCGTGTCGGCGAGAACCGGGAATTTGCGTGGAGATTCGCACTGCTATAAACAGCATGGAAGATGAAAAGCAAATACGTCGCCGTATCTTTCGCAATGGCCGCACTCGTCAGCACCGCAAATTTCGCCGGCGCTCAGAACAGAATCCACGTTGCGATCTCGAATTTCTCCGCGTCCTACATCTCGATGCACATCGCCCAGAAACGCGGCTTTTACGCCGAAGAAGGCATGATCGTCGAAGTCATCCTGATGGCCGGACTCACCAGTACGCGGGCACTGATCGGCAATAGCGTCGAATTTGGTTCGGCGAGCAATCCGACCGCCGCAGTGCAAGGCGCGAAGCTCAAAATCCTCATGGTGTTCAATGACAAACCGCCGGGAGAATTCATGGCGCAGCCGGGATT
>VBKX01000619.1 GCA_005879435.1 Deltaproteobacteria bacterium | reverse complement strand
GTTCACATCAAATCCGAGGCGGGCACGGAACTGACGGCGCAGATCGGCGAGATGCCGCCGTCCTATCACGCCGACCGGTGGGGCAGGATTCCGTTTGGCCGCAGCGCGAAAACCGGTAAGCTTTTAGGCGGCACGTGGCCGTGGGGCGAGGCCCATATAGAACCGATTCCCGGTACGGCTAATGGAACCGTCGTCTGGGAAGTGACGGCGCAGTTTCCGCCGGGGCGGTGGCGCAATCCAGTCGCGCTGACGATCAAAGATGGTCGCGTGGTCGATATCCAGGGCAAAACCGAAGCCGATCAAGTGCGCTGGTTTCTCGAAACCTATGGTGATGAAAGTTCGTGGCTCTGCGGCGGCGAGATGGCGCTCGGACTGAGCAAGTTATGCCAGCCGGACGCGGACTCGGTGCGCAGTTGGAAGAAACATTATGGCGCGATGCATTTCGGCATCGGCCACGGCGCCGATCGCGGCAAGATCGTCAGCGTGCTCCGGCTGGAGGGAATCATCGAAAAAATCACGATGATCATCGATGATACCGTGATTTGCGATAACGGGAAGATCTTGGTCTGAGTAGGGGCTCTCATGAAACGACGCGGTTTCGCATTCTTGTTCATTCTTATTGCTGCTGTTTTTGGTTTGCGTAGTTTGGCCGACGCGCAAACCCGGCAGTTCAAAATTTGCGTACCGGACTATTCCGTCGGAGTCATGCCGTTTTTCGTCGCCAAGCAGAATGGTTACTTCGCCCAAGAACAGATTGATATCGAAGTGATTGCCGGGAGGGGCAATCTCTGCACCATGGGACTGATTGCGGGTTCTTTTCAATTAACTTACTCGCCCAGCACTTTTGACTCGATAGTCGCCGGCGACATCAAGGGCAAGACAATTTACGTCGCGGAAAAGTTTTTGCTTCATCGCTTGATCGTGGCGCCGCAAATCAAAAGATTCGAAGACCTCAAGGGGAAAAAGATCGCCATCAGCGCCTTTGGCACTCTTACCGATTTGCTCACCCGGGAAATTTTGCTCGACCACGGCCTCAAGCCGATGCAGGATGTCATCTTGCTGCAAACCGGCGGTGTGCCGGTGCGATTCGCCGCGTTGAAATCCGGCAATGTACAAGGCGCCTTATTGGCGTCGCAACACGCGTTGGCGGCGATGCAAGACGGCTTTCGAAATTTGGAGTACACTCCGCCGCCTTACGTCTCTCATCCGTTAATCGTCAAAAACGAAATGCTGACGAATGATAAAGCCGTGACCCGTTCGTTTATCCGTGTGTTTTTGAAAGGCCATCTGTTTTTTGGTCAAAAGCCTGAAGAAACCCTCAATGTGATCCAAAAAGTTCTGCGCATCGACGATCGCAAGACGGCGCGGGAAACCTATGAAGACGAGATGCGCCGATACAATCCCGGCGGCGGGTTCGAGCAAGGCAACATGCGAAAAGTTATCGACCGCGCGCGCGAAGCGAGAAAAATGGAACGCAAGGTGGAGATTCCGGAGGTTTTTGATTTGAGCCTCGCAGCGGACGTGGAAGGGGAACTGAAGAAAGCGGGCTGGAAGCCCTAAATGATTCTGACAGTTCAAATCGTTCAAGTCGTCCAAAAGGTTCAAGCTGTGGATTAGGATCCTTATGCAAGTTTTTTGCTTTCATTTGATGCCGTGGGCATATCTGCCGGAGGATTTTTCTCAGTCGCACAAAACCGCCTGGGTGACTTGTCCCAACTCGCTTTACGATCCCGAGCTTGGCCATCCGCTATACAATCGATATTTGGATGAATTGGAGTTGGCCGATCAGCTCGGCTTCGACGGCGTGTGCGTCAACGAACATCATCAGACCGCCTATGGCGGCATGCCGTCGCCCAACATCATGGCGGCCTGCTTGGCGCGGCGCACCAAGCAGGCGAAGCTGGTGGTCCTAGGCAACGTCTTGCCGCTCTACGATCATCCGCAGCGCGTCGCCGAAGAGATCGCCATGCTCGACGTGATTACCAAAGGCCGAGTCGTTTCAGGCATGGTCGTCGGCACCGGCATGGAATACTTCTCGTACAAGATCAACCCCACGTATGCGCGCGAGCGCTTTCACGAGGCGCACGATCTGATCATCAAAGCGTGGACGACGGAGGGGCCGTTCAGTTGGGACGGCACGCATTATCGCTTCCGCTATATCAACGTCTGGCCGCGGCCGTATCAGAAGCCTCATCCGCCGATCTGGATTCCCGGCTCCGGCAGCTCCGAAACGATGGAGTGGGTGGCCAGGCAGAAATACACTTATATGGTTCTGCCGACCCTGGCGCCGTTCGAGCTACGTCGCCAAGCGGCCGAATATTTTTCCCAATGTTGCAGCAAAGCGGGATACACGGTTCGTCATACGCAGATCGGCTGGGGCATCGGTATTTACGTCAGCGATACGGACGAGCAAGCGCGGCGCGAATACGAGCCGCACTATTGGTACTATGCGCGCAATCTTCTAAAGCAGCCGGTGCAGTTAAGCATGCCGCCCGGACATACGTCGATCGCCAGCGTAATGGGCATGATGAAGCGGCGGCTCGAGTCGCGGCCATCGAATTTGTCCACGTGGAAGGAAGTGGACGACGCGGGATACGTGATCGTCGGCAGCCCGGAGACGGTGCGCCAGCGGCTCGAAGATTATGCGAAGAAGGTGGGATTCGGCCTGCTGATCGCA
>VBKX01000618.1 GCA_005879435.1 Deltaproteobacteria bacterium | reverse complement strand
GGCCCGATGTTTTCATCCCCATCACGCCGGGTCCCATGCTCACGGTTTTGCGCGCCGGGAAAGCGGAAACCGCGCAGCCGATTGCCCACACCGAGATGGTCATTGCCTACGATCCGAAAAGCCGCTTTGCGCCGAAGTTTGAAGCAGCAGCCAGCGGCAAGGGAAAAGTGATGTAAGGTAGATTGAACGGCCCGGGCTGGCTCTTATACGCAGAAGCCGCGTCCAATTCGCGGGTTCGATCTGGTTGTTCAATCATCTTGGAGCCGAGTTTGTGCCCAAGCTCAATGAAGGCTCAATCACGTCGATGCTCTACAAACCGGTCGGCATGAGTTTGGACGAATCGTTGCGCACGGACGTGGAAGTCGAGAACACCTTGCTGCGGGATTTTCCGGAAATCACGCGCGTGTTTATGCGGAATGCCCTTTAGCATTTCCGCCGCTGTCGGCTTCATCGCGCTGAGCGGCGTAGCCGTGCTCGATGGTTTGGTGATGCTGAGTTATTTCAACGAACTGCACGAAGAAGGGAAGAGCGTCCGCGACGCCGTAATCGAAGGTTCGCTCACGCGCCTGCGTCCCGTGCTCATGACCGCGCTCGTCGCCAGCTTTGGTTTCGTTCCAATGGCGCTCGCCACCGGCGCCGGCGCAGAAGTGCAAAAGCCACTCGCCATTGTCGTCATCGGCGGCTTGCTCAGCTCGATGTTTCTAAAATTAATTCTGCTGCCCGTGCTCTACTCGTGGCTCGAGAAGGAGTAGGGCGCGAATCATGTTGCGGTCTCGCAGCGCGAAGATGAATTAGTGGAGGTTTAAAATGAGCGATTCCGACTCTTCGCATCATCACGCCGAGCATGGGCATTCGCATGGACACGGCCATACACACGGCGTCATCGATGCGTCAATCTCCACGTCGGATCGCGGAATCTGGGCGCTCAAATGGTCTTTCATCGGACTTTTCGTAACCGCGCTGATTCAAATCGTTGTCGCCTATCTTTCGAAGAGCGTCGGCTTGCTCGCAGATACAATTCACAATTTTGGCGATGCTGCGACGGCTATTCCGCTCTGGGTGGCCTTTGCGCTCGCGAGATGGAAACCGAACAAGCGA
Source organism: Deltaproteobacteria bacterium (assembly GCA_005879435.1). Classification (GTDB taxonomy): domain Bacteria; phylum Desulfobacterota; class Binatia; order UBA9968; family UBA9968; genus DP-20. Next base: position 1,188 of record VBKX01000618.1, on the reverse strand, counting down.
TTCACCTACGGCTATGGTCGCGTCGAAGATTTGGCCGGTGTTGCCATCGTGCTTACGATCGCGTTCAGCGCCTTGGTCGCCGGTTACGAAACGATTCGGCGTTTTATACATCCTCAGCCGGTCGGCTACCTTTGGGCGGTCATGGCTGCATCAATTGTTGGCTTCATCGGAAACGAAGCCGTCGCCATTTTCCGCATCAAGGTCGGCAAAGAAATTCAGAGCGCCGCGCTCGTGGCCGATGGTTATCACGCCCGGATTGACGGCTGGACGAGTCTCGCCGTTCTCTTCGGCGCAATTGGCGTTTGGCTCGGTTATCCGCTGGCCGATCCGATCGTCGGTTTGCTCATCACGCTTGCAATCGTACAGATCGTTTGGCAGTCGATCAAAACCGTCTTCACACGCATGCTCGATGGCGTTGAACTCGTCGGTTTGTTCCTCCTGCGACACTAGCGCGGCGACAGAGCGGGTTCGACTTTAACCTTCGCGATTTCTTCCGCCGGGACAGCGGACGATTTGTGTTCGCGCTCGAACCAGGCATATAGCACCGGCAGCGCGATTAATGTAGGGAACGCCGATCTACTTGTACAAGACGTAAAGGTCGCTCTTGTTGGGCGTTGATCCTCGCTGCATTTAATGAGAATGCATCGGCAAACCATCGTGGCCTTGCGGGGTGATCTGATGAAATTCTTCGCCGGCTTCTTCGATCGGATCGACGTGCACCACTACCGACGACAAAAAGTTGAGATGATGCATCAGCTGATGCTGCACTTCTTTCGCGATAGCGTGGGCTTCGGCGACCGACAGGTCAGAAGCGACCGCCACATTCAATTCGGCATGCAAACGATGACCGAGCCATCGCGCCCGGATGTCAGTCACTTTCTTGACTGCATCGACGTGTTCAGCGGCGTGGCGTATTTCATCGATCACATTTGGTTCAACGCCATCGAGCATGCGTGTGAAGACGGTTTTGATCGACTGCCAAACGATCTGTACGATTGCAAGCGTGATGAGCAAACCGACGATCGGATCGGCCAGCGGATAACCGAGCCAAACGCCAATTGCGCCGAAGAGAACGGCGAGACTCGTCCAGCCGTCAATCCGGGCGTGATAACCATCGGCCACGAGCGCGGCGCTCTGAATTTCTTTGCCGACCTTGATGCGGAAAATGGCGACGGCTTCGTTTCCGAT
>VBKX01000617.1 GCA_005879435.1 Deltaproteobacteria bacterium | reverse complement strand
CTTTTTCAAAGAGGAAGGCATTGAGGCGGAAGTGATCCGCATGAACGCAAACGTGGCGATCAGGGCGCTCGCGAGCGGCGACACGGACTACACGATGATCTTCGGTTCAGTGGTACGCGCCGCGATACGCGGCTTGCCGGTAAAAGTCGTGGCCAGTTTTATTGATGGCTCGACCCATGCGCTGGTTTCGCGGCCGGAGTAATAAGTCCGCCAAAGAATTGAAGGGCAAAACACTGGGCGTGCAAGCCTATGGCGCCACGGACCATGTGTCGGCGATGATGATGTTCAAGCACTTAGGCGTCGATGCGGAAAGGGACATCAAGGTAGTGGCGTTGGGCTCCGCGGCGGCGCGGTTATCCGCGCTCAAGGAAGGCGTTGTAGAGGTTGCAGTCATGTCGCTGCCGGCGGACGAAGAAGGCAGGAAGCTGGGCTTTAATATTCTGGCGCGAGCTTACGAGCTTTTTAGTTTCCCTTTCGTCGGGCTGGGAACGAACACAAGGAAACTCAAAGAGAAGCCCGACGAGGTCAAGAGAACGATCGAGGCCTTGATCAAGGCGAATCGTTTCATTCGGCAGAACCGCGAAAGCACGATCCAGACGCTGGTGGACTGGGGTCGAACTACACCCGCGTGGCGGCGGCCGCCTAGGATTCCGCTTTTAAAGGTTACAATCTCGACGGCAACATTCCCGACGAGGGTCTGCTCGCGGTCATCGATCAAGCAGTCAGGGAAACTAAGTTGACACGGTAGGTCGCCGTGAGCGAGGTTGCCGATACAACATTGCTTCGTGAAGCGCAGAAAGAACTGGGGATTAAACGGAGATGTGGGATCAGAACCATGTTTACATGACTAGGCTGCCTCGCGCGAGGATGACGGAAATCAAACTCGTTATGCCCTCGCCCGCGGGCATCCAGACGCGTATCCCAGCGGCTAAAACGCAGAACCGTCATTCCGGGCACCGGAATGACGGAAGTCACCATCTAAAGCTGTCTCGGACGAAGCGCCTCGCACTCCCATTCCTTTTAGTCTTCGGGCTGACGTTGGCACGCGCAGAATTCGGCACGGCGCAGACGTTGGAAAAAGTGCGTATCGGTATGCCGAGCCTTTCGTTGAGCTTCATTGCGCCGCAGTTGGCTTACGCGAGAGGGTTCTTTCGCGAGGAAGGGATCGATGCCGAGATTATCCGTATCGCCACCAATGTTGGGATCGTCGCCGTGACGACCAAAGAGATCGGTTATACCACGGCGGTAGGCGCCGGGCTGCGCAGTGCGGTGAAGGGCTTGCCGCTCAAAGTGGTTACCTATTTCAATGGCCGTCCGCTCCACGTTCTGGTGGTCAAACCCGAATTAAAAACGCTGGGCGATCTTCGGAGGAAAGTGATCGGCTTTCCCGGCTACGGAGATTCCACTGAATTCATGCTGCGCGCCATGCTCCGGCAGGCGGGGATGGAATTGGAAAAGGACGTGCAGGCGTTCCAGGTATCGGGCAGCGGACAGAGACTGCAGGCCTTGCTCGCCGGCAAGATGGATGCCGCGATTGTGCCGCCGCCTTTTAATTTCGAAGCTGAGAGCAAAGGCTTTGTGCGCCTGATGGCAGCGGCAGACGTCTTCGAGACCAGCGTCTCCGGCTTGGCTCTGCACGTGGAAACGCTCCGCGACAAACCGGCCCAGGTCAAGAACATGTTGCGCGCGCTTTTGAAGGCGCAGAATTTTATAAGAAGCAACAAAGCGGAAAGCGTGCGCGTGATCGCTGACTGGCTCAAACTTGAACCAAAAATCGCTCAGGCCTCCTACGACATCTACGCCAAGGGCATGAGCTTGAATGGAATAGTTTCGGAACGGGTGCTCGAATCCGACATCGAGCGAGCACGCAAAGATCAGCAAGTGAAGGAAGCGGTGCCAGTGGGCAAAGTCGTCGACTTCGCGGTGTTGAGAGAATCGTTGAATGAGTTGGGGATGAAGTGACCGAGGTCGCACTCGTTGTTCGACCGAAAACCTTCCCCCTTTGAAAAAAGGGGGATAGAGGGGGATTTTATTCGTTGGCGAACGACCTGCTAGAGGAAAATCTCCCCTTGCCCCTCTTTGCTAAAGAGGGGTTTCGGAGCGGGGAGAGGCAATGAGGTTTCACGGTGAAAATTCTTGTTGTAGCTTTTAGTCTGCTGCTTGCATTGATCAATAATCCGTCGCAAAGCCTCGCTGCCGATCGAGTCCGTTTCGCTTATCCGGCGAAGAGCTTGTATTATTTGCCGATCACGATGGGACGTGACAAAGGAATTTTTGAGGCCGAGGGCATCGATTTGCAGATGGTACTGGTCGCGTCGACCATCCAGGTCACTGCGCTGACCACGGGTGACATCGATTTTTCCGGCGCGCAGTCGCAGGTGATGGCCGGCGCGGCGCGCGGCTTGCCGGTGAAAGTCGTCGGATTTCTCACGATCAAGCCTTCTTTCTGGCTGATGGCGAGACCCGAGATCAAGTCGATGACCGAGCTCAAAAAGAAAACCATCGGGATCACCGCGATCGGGTCTTCCACGGATACGCTCGCGCGTTTTCTGCTCAGCAAAAATGGTTT
>VBKX01000616.1 GCA_005879435.1 Deltaproteobacteria bacterium | reverse complement strand
CCCGCCCGGGCTCCAGGAGAAAATGAGGGTGGGGACTTTTGAGTCTTACGATCTTGGCCCGTCGAATTATGACTTCTTTGCCGCGGCCGGCTCTTGCTGGTCGATGACCTTGACGACTTTGCCGGGATCGGATTGCTTGTCGAACTGTAAGACGAAATATTTCGCTTTAACCGGATCGCCTTTGTTGTCGAATTCGATCGACCCGGTGATTCCTTTGAAGCCTTTCAAGTTGCGCGCGGCGGTGGATACGTCCGTGCGCGGCGGTTTCTTTCCCGGGTTCACCTACAGCCATCTTTCCATCGCTTGATAATCCGCGCTGGTGAAGGGTCGGGCATAAATCCTCGCCTTCAACGGTTATTACGCAATCGTGGGTGATGATTGGAGATCTACTTCGTCTTGATCCCAAGCTCTTTTTGAGCCTCTCGGAGAATTGAAAGATCCGCCACTTCGCTCGGAGAGATCTCGCGTTCCACCCTGGCTTGCTTTTTCGCTTCATCAATCAAGAGGCGAATGCCATTGTCGGACAGACCTCCGTCGTCATTGGCCGTGTGAAAATGAAACGGTAGGAAAAAGACTGCGAGAAGCAGGAAAATGCCGATCGAGCGCCGTCGAAACGCGCGACTTCAGACAAGAACACCTCCTCGATGTTCATATGCTCCGATAACCTAGCGATTAGTGCTTGTCAAACCTGCAGAGCGAGCGTAATTGGGCTCGTTCGTAGCGGTACCAGCGGCCGGGTAATTGCCGCCTGTTGGTGAATATTCGTCAACGCGGTAAGATTAGGACAATTTGACTGATCCGGGATCACCCTGGATGATCGACGATATCGGCATCACTAATGATCGTGTAAACCTCCTGTGGATTGGCGCGTCTAAGCCCATTAGACCGCGACAAATCTTCAAGAATCAGGAGGACTTGGGTATGATCAATGGAAAATCGCTTTTTGCCGCTGGGCTTTTGGCATCGGGGCTGGTCCTGACGAGCTCGCCGCTGTTTGCCGCCGACGGCACGTTCACCCCGGGAGAAAAACATGAGCTGGGCCATGATCGGGAAATTCACGGTGACCACAAAGAGATTCATAGCGATCGGAAAGACCTTCGAGGCGATCGCCACGAGCTAGTCCGAGATCGGCACGAACTTCATCAGGATCTCAAGGGTGGTGCCGGCAAAGCGGAGATTGCTCACGACGTCAAGGAAATCCACCAGGACCGCAAGGAAATCGTGCACGACAAGGTCGATCTCGCCAAGGACGTAAAGGAAACTAACGGCGATCGGCGCGAGCTGCGCCAGGACCGCAGGGAATTTCGCCGCGACGCGAAAGACGCGCTGAAGAACTAAAGGGGAGCTAGCGTGACTCCTACTGAGCCGGCGGAAGCTATCAGCGCTCTCCGCTGGCCCTTCCTTGGTTTCTCCGGCCCGGCAAGATCATCAAAGGATTGGAGTCCATTAGTGAATCCGGGGGACGAGGAGTTAGTGGGGTTGGCCCAACAGGGCGACCGCCGGGCATTCGAGGAACTCGTGGAACGCCATAAACAAAAGGCCTATTACATCGCCTTTGACTTCTCGCGCGATCGCGAAGACGCCAAGGACCTTTCGCAAGAGGCGTTCCTGAAAGCTTTTACCAATCTCAAAAACTTCGACGGGCGATCGAGCTTTTATACTTGGTTCTACCGCATTCTTGTCAACCTTTGCCTGGATTTTAAGCGGCGTCAAAAACGTACCCCGACAGACTCGTTTGACGAAACCCTGGAGAGCCCTATGGAGTCATCTTACGAACCTCAGAAACCACCCGCACCCGATCAACAAGTGTTAGCCGGACAGTTTTCGCGTCGGATCGGTGAAGCGCTCGAAGCCCTGCCGGCCAGGCAAAGAACGGCGTTCATACTCAAAAATCATCAAGGACTATCGATCAAAGAAATTGCCGACCTGATGGAGACCGCAGAAGGCACCGTCAAGGTGCATTTACATCGCGCGGTAACGGCGCTCAGACGGAGCCTGGCGGAATTTGCCTAGGAGGTATGTATGGCGGATCGTAACAATGCCCTCTCTCTTCCTTGCAAGGAATTGGAAGAAAATCTCGTGCTGTTCCATTACGGCGATCTCGCCGACACCGAGCGCGATGCGCTCCAAGTCCATCTTGGCAGCTGTGCCGGCTGCGCCGATTACTTGAAGGAACTTACGGCGCTTTTGCCGCTGACGATCAAAACCGACGAGCCACCGTGCCGAGGCGAGCGAAAAGAAATCGTGGTGGCAGCGTCTCGGCGTCCTATTTCAGCCGCGGCTCGTCCCCGCGTTTGCCGCCGCCGCGGTGGTCGCCTTGGCGCTGACGCTCACTTTGGGCAAAAGCATGTGGCGCACGAATGATTCGGCGCAAGAAGATGCCGCCATGTTGGAAATCCTTCCGGTGGCGGAAAATTTGGAATTTTTCAATGCTATGGACGTGCTAGATGACTTGGATCTCTTGGAGTCGATGGGCAACCAAAGCAACGCCGCCTAGCTTAGCGAGGGAACGCCATGTCGTTGAATCGCTCGTTAGTTGCACTCGCGTTGTTCGTCGCATCAGCCAGCTTTGCCGCGACCAAAGACACCGAGATGCCTGATCGAGAAATGTTAAAGATGATGGACCTCCTGCGGGAAATGGAAATGATCAAACAAATCGACATGCTCCAGGACATGCACAACGTTGAAACCGGGGGCG
>VBKX01000615.1 GCA_005879435.1 Deltaproteobacteria bacterium | reverse complement strand
AAATCGACGAGGGGAATCAACGAGGCTTTCCCGCTGACTGCTTCATACTGGGAACAGCGTCGCGTACCAGTATGGCTCCACCGAAGGATTCACATCCGCACGAGGACGACGGCTTTTTTTCTTCCTACCAGATCTTAACTCTGTATTTCCCGGCGTTCGTATTTGCGCTGGGCTACAGCATCGCAACACCGGCGATACCGCTATTTGCGAAATCCTTCGACACCGGCTTTGGCGTCGCTTCCCTGGTGATCGTCGTGCATGCCCTGGGCGGGTTGCTCGCCACCGTGCCGACCGGCGTTCTCGTCGATCGCATGGGCCGCCGGCCGATTCTCATCGCCGGGCCGGTGCTCGTGGCGGTTTCGTCTTGTCTCATCGCCGTGGCGCACTCGTTCGTCGAGTTTTTGATCTATCGCTTGATCGGCGGCGCGGCCATGGAAATGTGGCGTCAGGCCAGGCTGGCGATCATCGCCGATGTCGGCAAGCGCCGGCAGCGCGGCCGGCAGATGAGCGGCATGATCGGCACCGAGGGCGTCGGCCGGCTCATCGGTCCCGCGCTCGGCGGATTGCTGGCCGCGTGGAGTATCCGGGTTCCGTTCGTCGCCCACGGCATTCTCGCGCTGTTGGCCATCGTGCCAAGTTTTTTTCTGGTCCGCGAATCGGCACCGCCCGGAACGAAGAGCGCCGGCAAAAAAACCGAAGATCAGCTCAACAGCAAAGCCTTGGTGGCCTTGATGCTCGACGCCAGGTACCGCGGTTTTCTCTGCGCCCAGTTCTTCGCATCGATGACTCGCGGCGTGCTCTGGGGCGGCACGCTGCTGTTGTACGCGACCTTTACTTACGATGTCGGGGCGCGCGGGTTGGGCGGCTTGGCGACCATGAGCACGGTCGTCGGCATCCCGATCACCCTATCATGCGGCTATCTGATGGACCGCTTCGGACGCAAGACCACGATGGTGCCCGGCTTTGTGTCCATGGCGCTCGGATTATTTTTTCTCGCGGCGAACGCTCAGTGGCATTGGGGCCTGGTGATGTTTGTCGGCGTTTTTCTCTGGATGCATGCCAGCCAAGCGGTTACGGCGGGAAGCATGCAGGTGCTCGGCTCGGACATGGCGCCGGCCCATGCGCGCGGGCGGTTCTTCGGTTTCTGGCGCTTGATCGGCGAGATCGGCGGCCTGGTCAGCCCGGCGCTGTTCGGTTTTGTCGCCGAGCACATGGGCTTTTCGGTTTCATTCGCGATGGTGGGTTTGTGCTCGCTCGCCACCGCGATGCTATTGGCTTTTTCGGTAAAAGAAACTGTTACCCGTGAAACCTTCTCTGCCGTGCCGGCCGGCGATAGCCGCGAATCCACAACCTGAAACGTGTTCAAATCGTCCAATGAGCCTGCGCTGAGTTCATCGAAGGGTTCAATCCCCCGCGGATCTAGTTCGGGGTCTATTCAAGTCGTTGAAGATACAACACCCAATGCGAAGGGCGCTTTAGGAGCTTTCCGGGTCAAACCGGGGCTAACTCAGGTCTTGCAATGTAACATTTTTTGAAAGGGAAGCCTGATCAGACTTGCTAATCTAGCCAATTTCGACAATTTCATATCACTGAAATGAATTGACGGAGAATTCAGTTCAATCCTCTATTTGCTTCGCCGTCTTCAGATTGATCACCAGCTCGAACTTCGTCGGCTGCTCGACGGGCAAGTCAGCGGGCTTCGCGCCTTTCAGGATTTTGTCCACGTAATATGCGACTCGCCGATAGATATGCGCGCGGTCCGCCCCGTAATACATAAGTCCGACGCGTCAGTTTGATTGTTTTTCAATGAGCGCATCCCCATAGGCCATGGAGTTTCATCTTTCTTTTTAGAGCACCAGACCTCTAGATCGACGCAGGATCCAATATCCCAATTAGCACCAAAAGTGATTCGAAGAGAAAATAGTCGCCCCAAATGAGCTCGTGTTTTGTCGCCTGACCAGTGGAAAGTGTGGGGTCAGACTTTCAATTCTAGCCAATCTTGAGAATTTGTTATCTCTTCGATTCGAGGGAATGCATGGCGAGGCGACGAATGGTGTTGGCTCCCGGAGTTCTGTATCACGTGATCGTGCGCGGGAACCATAGGGAGGAAAAAGGGGGTCTCCTGATTTCGAAATTTAGTTGTTGATGCAACGTGCGAAATTTCTCCAAGGTCCGCACTAAATTTCCCTCCTCGATTTTCTTCTGCATCACGTAAATCTAAGATAATTCAACCCTTACGACCTGGTATGGGGCTTGCGTTTCTTTTCTTCAGGGAAGGAGGAATACGCAATGCGAAAATCACTATCAATAGTCTGTATGAGTTTACTGACGGTTTCTCTGATGATCCCGATCGGACACGCTTATGCCGGCGGCAACCCCCCTGGCAACCACAGGCAACGTGAAGAGCTGCGCCGTGATCAGCGAGAGCTCCAAGAGTTGAGACAGCGACGTAACCGCGAGCTCCGCGAGGGCGATAGGCGCGAAGCCCGTGAGTACAATGAGAAGATCCGTGATAAGCAAAGGGAGCTTTACCGAGACCGCAGAGAGATTTACGGGGATAACGACGGCTGGCGGGGCCGTGACTACGGCTGGTGGCGTCGTGACCGTGATCGCGATCATTACTATGACTGATTTCTGACATTGATGTTGCGCGTGGAGGGTCCGTCCAT
>VBKX01000614.1 GCA_005879435.1 Deltaproteobacteria bacterium | reverse complement strand
CACGTTGAGAGATTCAGGCTTGATGCTAAAGACTTCTTCGAAGTCTTTGGAAATGCGCCTGACCATTTCGTTTTTCTGTTCTTTGCTTCTTCCGGCATACATGTAGATATGAACCACTGGCATGACAACCTCCGGCGATTTGAAAGATGTCCTCAGCAATATGAAAGACGGCATGGAAAGGCAACCGCTAAACGGGTCCGCTTGACAGCGGGCGGCGGTTGGTATGAATATGCAGTTGAATATCGCAGGAGACGCGAACATGGATAAAATTGTTGCCATTTGGCTGGGTTTAGCAGTATCGGAGCAAACCTCCTTCCTAATCAAATCAGGAATTTTTCTATCCGTTTGTGGCGCGACTTTGTTTGTTGCGTTGGCGACGAGTTATCCCGCGGTCCATGACACGCTGCACAATGTTCGCCACGCGTTAGCCGTAGTTCCTTGTCACTAAACCTCTGCGCTGTTTTTGCCTTCGTCTTCGTTTCCTTTCTGCCCGGCGGGATGGTTCGGGCCGAAGACCTCAATATTTATTTTAAGACAACGCCAAGGATCGAGCTGCTTCGCCCGTATGCCGATCCAGCGAATATGGCGTTGTTGATCACCGGCGCTGACGGCAGGCCGGTGAAGCAGGGCGTGGTGGACATTCGCCTTGACGCCCCCGAGCCCGGAAGATTTTTCTCGACGGATTTTCCCTTCGTGGAGGGGACGCCGCTGAGTGAAATGCGTATGGAATTACGCCAGGGCCGGGCCAATTGGAAATATCTTTTTCCAATCCGCGGCGAGTATCGGTTGGCGGTCGTCGCCACGACAGCGGACGGTAGGAAAGGGAGCAAAGATTTCAAATTCTACATACGCGAGAATCAAAAAAAGTGGTTTGCCCTCACGGGATTTTCCATTGGCCTGTTCTTGCTGGGCTTGATGGCGGGGAGAGTTTTTACCGGGGCCAAGAGCGCGGTGATTGCGCTATTCGCCGTGGCGCTGTTGGTGGGGTCGAGTCGAGCCGCGGAACCACCGCGTGTGGAGGAGACGGAAAATGCCGGTCTAGAGATCGGCGCCGCTACGGTGGGCACGCCTACGGCGGTCCGCTGGTTTTTAAAAAATGCCGAGATCGCCAGCAAATCGAACGCTCTGCTCACGCTGACGATTACTCACCTGGAAAAGGAAAAGATCGCGTTCGAGGTAGAGAGAATACCGGTTGGCAACGAGTTTTCGATGACATTTCAATTCACCGACGGTGCAGAATATCGTGTTGTCGCGCTTGCCGAGGTCCCGGGTAAGCCGCCGCTTCGAAGTGAGAAAGTCATAGGTGTAACCGCCATCGAGCCGCCGGCAAAAGCTTCTGTGCCGGCACTGGCGTATTTCGTCGGCCTGATTGCGCTAGGATTGGGTATAGGGAGATGGACTAAAAGGCGCGCCATAGTTCCTTAGCCCAAGCTCAGCATTCACCGCGTCCAAACAAAAAGGGGCGTCCGTCTCGCCGACGGACGCCCCTTTTAGAAATTCCTAAAAACCGAAGACTAATTTTCCGACACGTCGATCAGCACGCCGTCGGGATCAGACGTGTGATACTGGCCGAAGCAGCAGGTCGCGAGGAGTTTTTGCCGGACCTCACGTTCCGGGTTTTTCTCGGGACGGTCTTCGGGCGCCGGATTGGCGCTCTTGAATTTTTCCAGGTCGGCTTTGAATGCGGTCAAACTTTCGACCTTGAAGCCGATATGGTCCAACGCGGGTCGCTCGATGCCGGAGCCGGCGAAGTCGGAAATCTTCCAGGGCATCACCGCCAGCATGACTTTGCCGTCGGAGAGATAGTGATTGGGATCTCCGGCCGGTTTTTCCAGCTCGGTCAACTCGAAAACGTCGCGGTAGAACTCGCCGCATTCTTCCGGCTCGACGCAGCGCAGGCCGAAGTGGCCGATGCGGCGTTTGCGCTCCTCGACCTTGTCCGTGTAGATGTCGCGGCGGTTTTCCATGTTCGCCTGGGACAGATCGAAAACGTTGCCCATCGGGTCGTGCATGCTGATGCCGGCGAAGGGACGGTTGCTCGGCCGATGGAGCACTTGGATTTTGGGATACTTTTCTTTGAGTCGGGAAAACACGACCTCAACCTCTTGCACTTCGAACCCGAAGTGATCGAAACCCGCCTGGCGCCCTGGCGCGCGCGGGTTGAGATTCAGTCCGACGTAGCCGTCACCGACGACCACCGCGCCGCCTGCGCGCTGCAAACTCGAACGGCGCATGCCGAATACGTCCCGATAAAAATCGCCTTCGTTATTCGCGTTGCTGGTCACGATCGCCATATGGCGCATTTGTGCAAACATGGTCGTCCTCCCTTAGGATGTCGAGATTACCACAAAGTAGTTGAATGTAGCGTCCATTGTCAATGGAGGTTGGTAGGGGCGATCCCATGGGGCCGCCCGTCCGGAAGGGCAGACACAGGGGTCTGCCCTTACATCATTTTCAACTTCACACGTTGACGACGACCACGCCTTTAGGCTCGAGGTAATAGTCCAGAGCTTCGGGGCCGTGCTCGCGGCCGACGCCGCTCGATTTGACGCCGCCGAAGGGCAACTCGTCGTAACCGTAGTGAAGCGAGTTGACCCACACGTTGCCGGCTTGGAGCTTGTCGATGGCTTTGTTGGCGTGCAATAAATTGCGCGTCCAGATCGACGAGCCGAGGCCGAACTCGGATGAGTTGGCTTTCTCCAACGCTTCGTCCAGTGTCTTAAAAGTATAGACCGGCAACGCGGGACCGAAGACTTCTTCCTTGGTCATGCGCGCGTCGTCGGGCACGTTCGTCATCAGCGTCGGCAGATAGAAGAGACCTTTGTCGAAGTCGCCGCCTTTCGGCCGCTCGCCGCCGAATAACTCTTTGGCGCCGCGCGCTTTGGCGTCTTCGACTTGCTCTTCGACTTCCTGGCGCTGGGAGCCGATGTGGATCGGTCCCATCCGGGTTTCTTTGCTCATGCCGTTGCCGACCGTTTTCTTTTTGAGAATTTCCACCAAGCCGCCGACGAAATTATCGGCAATCGACTCCTGCAAGAATAAACGCTTCACGCCCAGGCACATCTGGCCGCAATTAAAATAGCGGCCGACGTCGGCCATCTTCACGGCGAGATCGAGGTTGGCATCTTCCATGACGATCATCGGATCGCTGCCACCTAATTCCAAGGTAACGCGCTTGATCTCGCGTCCGGCCACTTCCATGACGTGACGGCCCACCTATACGGCGAATACGGGGGTTGCGTAAGAGTTCCTCGCCGACGCTGCCGCCGGGCCCAGTGACGATATTGACCGTGCCTTTCGGCAAGGTCTTTTGCGCTTTCCCTTCGCCGAAGGTCGCCTGGGCGATTAGCTCGATGACTTTGATCGTTGCCAGCGGCGTTGTGCTCGCCGGTTTAATGATGATCGTGTTGCCGGCGGCTAACGCCGGGCCGAGCTTGGTGCCCATCAACGTCAGCGGAAAGTTCCATGGCACGATGCCGCCACATACGCCGATGGGTTGGCGCACGACCATGCCGTAGGCGCCTTTTTGCGGCAGCGGCACGTGCGAGCCGCGCACTTTCGAGGAGAGTCCGGCGTAAAATTCCAAACCGTGAACCAGATGATGAATTTCCAAACCGGCTTCGAATAGAGTCTTACCTTGCTCTTGCGTTAAGATTTGGGAGATTTCGCCGGCATTTTTTTTGATCAATTCGCCCGCGTTCATCAGCGCGTTGCCGCGATCTTCAGGCGAGACGTCGGACCAGACTTTGAAAGCTTCTTCGGCGGCCTGAATCGCCTGCTGCACGTCCTTGTCGTTGCCTTGCGGCACGGTGTCGACGGTGGCGCCCGTGGCGGGATTGCGCACTTCGGTTGTGTTCTTGGTTACCGAGTCGACGGACTCGCCGCCGATAAACATCTTAGCCATTGGATAACCTCCATTGAATTAAAAAAGTTCCAAACGTTCAAATCGTTCAAGCCGTTCCAATCGTAAACTGGGATCGGAACGCTGAAGTGGAGAAAGGGAACGATTACTTTCCCTTGAATTGCGCGGTGCGTTTTTCGAGATAGGCTTTGACGCCTTCTTTCGAATGCCAGTCCGTCCGGCAAGGAGAGTTCGAGCCCGGTCTGAATCGCGCGCTTTACTTTGCCGACGGCGAGGCTGCTCTTGTTCGGTACGGTAAACTGGCGCGCGTAGTCCATCACTTCCTGCATGAAGTTTTCTTTTTCGTAAATGTAATGAACCAAACCCATTTCGAGGGCTTCTTCAAACGCGATCGTTTTGCCGGTGGCGCAGAGTTCCAGCGCGCGGGCTTTGCCGACCAGGCGCGGCAAGCGCTGCGTGCCGCCCATACCCGGCATGACGCCGAGATTGATCTCGGCGAGCCCGACCTTGCCGCCTTCTTTTTTGGCGATGCGGATATCGCAGGCCATCGCGATCTCAAGACCGCCGCCGATGGCGTGGCCGTTGATCGCGGCGATGACGATCTTCGGCGTGTTTTCCAGTCGCATGAGGACTTCGTGGCCGTGCAGCGCGAAATTATTCTTAAATCCGAGCGACTGCTTCGAGAGCATGTTGATGTCGGCGCCGGCGGAAAAAAACTTTTCCACCTTGCCCGTGATGACGATTGCGTGCACGTTATCGTCAAAGCGGGCGTCCAAAATCGCCGCATCCAATTCCTTCAATAACTCGGTCGTGTAACTATTTACCGGCGGGCGATTGATTTCCACAACCGCGATGCCGTTATCGACGCGACATTCGATCATTTTCCCGTCTGCCATGATCGTTCCTCCTGATTAAGAATCAATCATTTCAATTAGCTGGCATCCCATCGCAAGTCAAGACGACGAGGCGCGAGTTTCGAGCGCCAGGTTGTCGAACTAATTTCGAAAGAGGAGGATAGGTTTGCGATAATCGGACAGCCGCGTTCAACAATACGCGCGATCGAGTTTGGAATCGCCCAGGAACTATGGCATGAAGAAGCAAATTTCACCCGTGCGAGGAGGCAAGATGAAAGTTAAACCCAAACGGAAACCGATCAAGTGGCCCGATGGCGCGCGCATAGCGATCACGCCCTGCGTCGCCTTCGAGACCTGGCCGGTAGACCTGGGCGGCCCCAATACATTGCAACAGGAAAATCGGCGCAGCTTCCCGCGCAATGCTGAAACCAAACGGAATCTGGCGATCATCACGGACCGCGAATTTGGCGAACGCGTCGGGATTTACCGCATGCTTGAAGTCTTTGAATCGGAAAAAATCCGCACGAGTTTCTTTCCCACGGGAATCACCGTGCAGAACTATCCCGAGATCTTCAAAGAAGCAGCCGAGTACGGCCACGAGATCGGCACCGAAACGTGGATTCACGATTACAGCTACATGAAGAAGCGCGCCCAGGAGAAAAAAGATCTGCTAAAAACCGCGGACGCGGTGAAGAAAGTAGTCGGCAAGTCGCCCGTCGGTTATCTTTCGACGGGCGTGGCGCCGAGCGTAGCGACTCCGGAGGTCATCGTGGAGTGCGGCTACACCTACTGGATGGACCCGCAGCATCAGGAGACGCCATACACGCTCAAGATCAAGGGAAAGGAGCTCACGGTACTATCCTATTTTCAGGACTTGAATGACTACTCCAGCTATCAACGCGCCGGCAGAACGCCGCGGGATTTGTTGCAGATGTGGAAGGACTGCTTCGATTGCCTCTACGAAGAGGGTGAAAGCGATCCCAAGTTCATGATGTGGGGCAATCACCCGTTCGTCGGTGGACGACCGTTTCGTGCGCTCCTGCTTCGCGAGTTCATCCGCTACGCGAAGAGCCACGGCAAAGTCTGGTTCGCCCCGGCCGGAGATATCGCCAAATGGTACCGTGAAAACTATCACGATGCGCAAGTCGAAGAATGGCCAAACTTCGCATTCGCCGGCCGCCCGGGCAAGATCAGCGATCTCTCGAAGCTGTGAAATTGGGCATTGACGACGGAATGATGTAAGGGCACGGCATGCCGTACTCCGGCAAAGGCATTGGCAAGGCTGCCAAGAAGCTCTCTCGGAGTCCTTCCACTTGGCCCAAGACGAACGGAGAGAATTTGAGATTCTTGATGATTTCTCCGTTCATGCTTACGCTCTCGAGGTATTCGTAGTTTTTCAGCAACCTGATAGAGATCACCGTATTGGCAAAGAATAAATCGCACGAAGAAGAGATTAAATCAGGGCTCGCGACGCTGCGGGAATTGAGCCTAGCTGTCGATGCGACCGCGCCGGATCTCGTTTCTCGGCTGAAGATGCAACTGGGAAAAGAGCGGGAGACCGATCTCGCGGTGATTTTTTCTCTCGGCAAAATTTTCGACGCGGCGGCGGTCGAAGCGCTCGGCGAGATCGAGCGGCAAACGCGCGATAAAGACCTGAAGAAAGAAATCAAGCGGTCACGCTTCAAGTTGGCGCAGAAGGGGTTGGTCGCGCCCCAGGAAGAGACGGCGCAGAAAAAGCCGGTTTCGCTCTTCGAATCTGAGTCCGAGATTGAAGCCTACATGTCCGCCGTGGATGGCGGTGGTGGTCGATTGATCTGGATTGCCAAGTCGCAGCCCAGTCATGGTTTACAGGTGATCCAGGCGATGCTTCACGATCGCGAAGGGTTGCTGCGCTTCGGCGGCATGCATATGCGGCGCAAAGAATTGCGCAAGATGGCCGACGAGATCAAACAGCAACACGCCATTAGCATGATCTCAGTGCCGTGGGAATTTGCCGATCAGATGATTTATGAAGGC
>VBKX01000613.1 GCA_005879435.1 Deltaproteobacteria bacterium | reverse complement strand
TAACTGTCGCCCAACGCGCCGACTTGCGCCGTGCCGACAGGCACTTCAAAATCCAATTCTGGATAAATGGAATAAGGAATATCGCGCCGGATATCCCATTTGATGCCGGAGCCACGCAGATTGGGTCCGACGAGATTATACGAGAACGCGTCTTCTTTGCTCACCACGGCCACGCCCGCGAGGCGCTCGATAAAAATCTTGTTGCCGGAAAGCAATCTGTTGAACTCGCCGACAATCGGTTCGAAGTGATCTAAGAATGCGCCGATCCGGGTGCAAGTCTCGGGAAAAATGTCATAGCCGACCCCGCCGATGCGGATGTAATTATACGTCAATCGCGCGCCGCAGATCTCTTCCATCAAGTTGTTGATGGTCTCGCGCTCTCTGAGCGCGTGAACGAACGGCGTCATGGCGCCGATATCCTGGCCGAATGTGACGACGGAGATCAGATGGCTGGCAATGCGGTTGAGCTCGCACGCGATCACCCGGCAAAATTCGCCGCGCCGCGTCACTTCCGTGCCCGCCAACTTTTCAGCTGCCAAGCAGAAAGCCTGGTTGGCGAACATGGCGGCTAAATAATCCGCCCGATCGGTGTAAGGCACGTAACCGTGGTAAGTCACTTTCTCGCCGATTTTTTCGATGGATCGGTGCAGATAGCCGACGTCGGGAATCGCCTCGCTGATCACCTCGCCGTCGGTTTTGACCACGAAGCGCAAGACGCCGTGGGTGCTGGGATGCTGCGGTCCCACGCTGATGGTCATGTCTTCGGTATAGAAACCGCCCGATGCTTGTGCTGTTTCGCTCATAATGATTCTACCGCAGCAGTTTTTCGACCAGCGGCGCGCGCTGCGTGCTGATG
>VBKX01000102.1:1172-6666 GCA_005879435.1 Deltaproteobacteria bacterium | reverse complement strand
ATTCGGTATTGATGGCGCTGTCGAAATGTCCGAACTCGACGATTTTTCAGAAATCGCTTTCGGTCAACGACTTCTATTTCGGCACCGCAGGTTGGAATTATCCGATGGGACACATCTCCTTCGTCGGCAAGCTCGATGGCGAAACTTTGAAAGGCGGCGCGCCCGCGCTCACGCCGGGCTGGACGCTGGATTTGATGGCGAAGCATTCGCTCGACTTCTGGCTGACCTCCGAAGATCTGCCCGATCCCAATAACCGGGTGACGCTCGACGCCGAAGGCGGCATTGTTCTCAGCTACAAGCCGAACAATGAGGAAGGCCACAAACGTCTGATCGCGAAGCTGAAGGAATTGATGCAGCAGCAAACCAAATGCGACGTGCACGGCCACGACTGCCACGAAGGCCTCTTTGCACGCAATCTGTTCGTCGGCCAGAAGATTCCGTTGGCCGGTGTAGCTCATCAAGTCGGCACGATCCGTTTCGGCAGCGATCCTAAATCGAGCGCGCTCGATGAGAACTGCAAAGCGCACGAGCTGGAAAATCTTTACGTCGTCGACGGCAGCTTCTTCGTCTCCAGTGGTGCGGTCAATCCGGCGCTGACGATCATGGCCAACGCGCTGCGCGTGGGAGACCACCTCATTGAAAGGCTGCGCTAGTGATCCAGCGATTTCAGCCCATAGCCAAAAACTCCCCTCGCCCTTCCAGGGAGAGGGCAAGGGTGAGGGTTCTGATCTCGCTCATGATGATGACGCTCCTTCTTTGGACGTCAGGAGCATCTGCGCAACTCGTAAAATCGGTCGAATCAATCGGTATGACCGTTTTGGACATGGATCGTTCCGTGGAATTCTTCTCGAAAGTATTAAGCTTTGAAAAGATCAGCGACATCGAAGTACACGGCTCAGAATACGAGAAGCTGCAAGGCGTCTTCGGCTTGCGCATGCGCGTGGCGCGCATGAAACTCGGTGACGAGATGATCGAGCTGACACAGTATCTCGCCCCCGAGGGGAGACCCATTCCCGCCGATTGGCACAGCAACGACCATTCGTTTCAGCACATCGCCATCGTCGTCAGCGACATGGACAAGGCCTACCAGCAGTTGCGCGCTCACAAAGTCCGTCACGCTTCCACCGGACCCCAGACAATCCCCGCGAACAACAAAGCCGCTGCTGGCATCCGTGCTTTCTACTTCAAGGATACCGACGGCCATAATCTCGAAATCATCTATTTTCCTCCCGGCAAGGGCGACCCGCGCTGGCAGCGGAAGGACGACAAATTATTTTTAGGCATCGACCATACCGCGATCGCGGTATCGAGCACACAGAACAGTCTAAAATTTTACCGTGACTTGCTCGGTATGCGACTCGCCGGTGAAAGCATGAACAGCGGCACCGAGCAGGAGCATTTGAACAACGTCGCGGGCGCGCGCCTACATATCAGTGGCCTCAGAGCTGCGCCTAAGGATACCCGCGCCAATGACTTGTGGCACTGGCAGACAACGTTGTCGACCGCCAACACAAACGCCGCGGCGCAGAGTTTTAACGGCAGCCGAGCGCGAATGATTTCGCCAGGCATCGCTCAGATACCCGACAAGACTTTCCCTTTCACGAAAGGATTTCTGGCCCGTGATTCGGACGGGCACGGGCTACTGTTCATTGAAAAGTAGTCGGACCGTCTTGGGACTTAACATTAGTCATGAAAGAGCCGACGAAATTTGCATATCATGGCGGGATTGGAAACCGACAATATATTTTCTCTCTCCACCACGTTTTCGTGACTGTGTCGCGATGAGAAAAATGCCACGGGTGTCATGCTGAGCGCAGTGAAGCATCTCGACTTTTCAGTCATCTACAAAGACGAGATCCTTCGACTATGGTCTCAGGATGACACTTCGACTCGGTTTCTTCGTGGGGCTAGGGTGAGGAAGCACCACGGAGAACCCTCACTCCTGTCCTCTCCCATCGGAATGGGCGAGGGAGCACAATTTCGGATGGTGTGACACCACAGTAGTATCAGGAGCGACAATGGCTCTCGAATCATCAAGCATGATTGACGATGAATGGCTCGAAGCGGACGGCCTCGGCGGCTTCGCATCGGGGACTGTATCGAGCGTCCGCACGCGCCGCTATCACGCGCTGCTTCTCACGGCGAGCAGGCCACCAGCTGGACGGATCGTTCTGGTCAATGGCTTCGATGCGTCAATTGAAACGGCGAACGGCAACTACGCCCTCTCTTCGCAACTCTATCCGGCGGACGTCATGCATCCCGACGGCACCAAACGAATTATCGAATTCGAACGCGAACCATGGCCAAAGTGGATATTCGCTCTCGAAGACGGCACGAAGATCGAGCAACAGATTTTCGCTGTCAACGGCGCATCGCTCGTTGCGCTGTCGTGGCACCTGCTGAAGCCGGGGACAAAAGCTGTCTTGACCGTCACACCATTTCTTTCCGGACGCGACTATCACTCGATGCACCATGAGAACTCCGCTTTTGAGTTCCCCGCGGAGATAAATGGTCAAAGGTTAGTGTGGCACCCTTACTCCGGCATTCCGGGAATCATCGCGCTGCACAATGGCGAATATCGGCATCAACCCGATTGGTATCGGAATTTTGTGTACGCGCAGGAACGCGAACGCGGTCTGGACTTTACCGAAGACCTCGCCGCGCCGGGCAAGATTCGCATGGAGCTGAGCACCGGCGAAGGAATTCTGATTTTTGCGGCGGAAGGATTCGACAACGGCGCTCTGGCACAGGGCCGAACCGCCGAAAGCTTAATCGCGGATTTGCGCGCGAAGGAACACAAACGGCGGGCGTCGTTCGCGACGCCGCTCGATCGCTCTGCCGATGCCTATCTCGTCAAACGCGGCAATGGCAAAACGATCGTCGCCGGCTATCCTTGGTTCACGGATTGGGGCCGTGACACTTTCATTTCGCTGCGCGGCCTCTGCCTGGCGACCGGACGTCTCGAGGATGCCCGCGATATTCTCCTCGAATGGTCCCAGGTGGTTTCTGAAGGCATGCTACCGAATTTATTTCCCGATCAAAGCGACCGCCCGGAGTACAATTCCGTCGACGCTTCGCTTTGGTACATCGTCGCGGTGCATGATTTTTTCACCGCGACACAAACACACGGCGGCATGGTTTTTCAGTGGCAGAAGAAATCGCTGCAAAAAGCCGTCGACGCCATCCTCGCCGGTTATTCCCAAGGCACGCGCTACGGCATTCATATGGATCACGACGGATTACTCGCCGCCGGCGTTCCCGGCGGGCAGCTCACATGGATGGACGCCAAGGTCGGCGACTGCGTGGTCACGCCGCGCATCGGCAAGCCGGTCGAAGTCGAAGCGCTCTGGCTCAACGCATTATGGATCGGCAGCCAATTCAATGACGCTTGGCAGGAACCGCTCGCGCGTGGTCTCGACGGTTTTCGCCGACGCTTTTGGAACACTGATCGTAATTATCTTTACGATGTCATCGACGCCGATCATCAGCCGGGAAAGCTCGACCCAACCTTTCGGCCGAATCAGATTTTCGCTGTCGGCGGTTTGCCGTTCCAAATCATCGATGGCGAACGGGCGAACCAGATCGTCGATGCTGTGGAGCGCCGGTTACTGACGCCGCTCGGCTTACGTTCCCTCGCTCCCGAAGAGCCAGGTTACGTGCCGCACTATCAAGGCGGCGTGCATGAGCGCGACGGTGCGTATCATCAAGGCGCGGTTTGGCCGTGGCTGATCGGACCCTTCGTCGAAGCGTGGCTGCGCGTGCGAGATGGAAGCGAAAACGCCAAAAGCGAGGCGCGCTCACGCTTTCTTCCTCCCCTGCTGGAGCATGTGAATCATGCTGGGCTCGGCCACGTTTCCGAGATTGCCGATGCGGAGAGTCCGTACACGCCGCGCGGCTGTCCGTTTCAAGCTTGGTCCCTTGCTGAGCTGCTTCGGCTGGAGCGCGTGGTGCTTGCCGATAGCAAGAATCTAGCATCGGCGCATCGTTGCCCTGTCCCCTGACATCTAAGTAAACATTCACGCCGATGAAAGTTATCTCCGTCAATATTGGACTTCCTCGCGAAATCTTTTACGAAGGCAGAATGATTCTAACCGGAATATTTAAAGCGCCGATCACAGGACGAAAAGACGACCTGGCGGGGATGGGACGCGCCACCGAGGTCAAAGCCCTGCCCGACGGCTGGCGCGACTATTTCCGCGCGCGGCCGGAAGCGGCGGCAGGTTGCTAGTGTAGGATGTGCTATAATGGTCGATAAAAAGGAAAGAAGCCTGGCAAAAAGAACGATGACAGCCGAAGAGCGAAGACTGCAGGAAGATCGCAGCCGCAAAGCCAACTGGAAACGCTGGGGGCCTTACCTCTCCGAGCGTCAGTGGGGCACGGTGCGGGAAGACTACAGCGCCTACGGCACGGCCTGGGAATATTTTCCACACGACCACGCGCGCAGCCGCGCCTACCGCTGGGGCGAGGACGGCCTTGGCGGCATCTGCGATCGCCACCAGTTTATTTGTTTCGCGCTGGCGCTATGGAACGGCAAAGACCCGATCCTTAAGGAACGACTCTTCGGTCTCACCGGCAACGAAGGCAATCACGGCGAAGACGTCAAGGAGTATTACTACTATCTCGACTCGACGCCGACGCACTCCTACATGAAGTTTCTTTACAAGTACCCGCAGCGGGAATTCCCTTACGGTCGTCTCGTCGAGGAAAATCGCCGCAGGAGCAAACGGGAGCTTGAGTTTGAATTGATCAATACCGGTGTTTTCGATGACGACCGCTACTTCGACGTGATTATCGAGTACGCCAAGGCGGGGCCGGACGATATCCTGATCCGGATCGACGCTACCAACCGCGGTCCCGAAGCCGCTCCATTGGACCTGCTGCCAACGGCGTGGTTTCGCAACACTTGGTCGTGGGGACTCGACGAGCGCAAACCGAAGCTTCGTCGGGATGTGTCGGCCGAAGTCGCGGCAATCAAGCTCGATCACTATTATTACGGTTCGCGTTGGCTCTACTGCGAAGGCAGCCCGGAGCTTGTGTTTACCGAGAACGACACGAATAACCAGCGTGTCTTCAACTACGAGAATCCTTCGACGTACGTCAAAGACGGCATAAACGATTTTGTCGTGCACGGCGTCAAGACGGCCGTCAATCCGAACGACTACGGAACCAAAGCCGCGGCACACTACGTTTCCACAATCGCGCCTGGCGAATCAATGACCGTGCGCCTGCGGCTTTCGCCCGCCGCGCCGGCGAACTCCGAGATTCTTAACGGAACGTTTGATAGACAAATCGCACAGCAGCGCGCCGAGGCGGATGAGTTTTATCGGACGGTCGTTCCCGACGGCATCGCGCCCGATCGCGAGAACGTCATGCGCCAAGCATTAGCCGGAGTACTGTGGAGCAAGCAGTTTTACCACTACGATCTCAACCGCTGGCTGAAGGGCGATCCGGCGGGACCCGAGCCGCCGCGCGAACGACTCAATGGTCGCAACCA
>VBKX01000102.1:0-1111 GCA_005879435.1 Deltaproteobacteria bacterium | reverse complement strand
TCCATGCCGGACAAATGGGAGTATCCGTGGTACGCCGCTTGGGATCTCGCGTTTCACTGTATTGCCTTGGCACTCGTCGATTCCGACTTCGCCAAGGAACAGCTCTTGCTGATGACGCGCGAGTGGTACATGCACCCCAATGGACAGTTATCGGCTTACGAATGGGCGTTCGGTGACGTCAATCCGCCGGTGCACGCCTGGGCTGCCTGGCGCGTCTACAAAGTAGAAATGAAACGGCGCGGCGAGGGCGACCGGAAATTTCTCGAACGAATATTCCAAAAGCTCTTGCTAAATTTCACTTGGTGGGTGAATCGCAAGGATACCGAAGGCCGCAACGTTTTCCAAGGAGGTTTTCTCGGTCTCGATAACATCGGCGTCTTCGACCGCAGCGCGCCGCTCCCCACCGGCGGTCACATCGAGCAATCCGACGCCACCAGCTGGATGGGCATGTATTGCCTGAACATGCTGGCGATCGCCCTCGAACTCGCCAAGGAGAACTCCGCCTACGAAGACGTCGCCAGCAAGTTTTTCGAGCATTTCGTCTGCATCTGCGAAGCGATGAATAATCTCGGCGGCGAGAAGCTCGAATTGTGGGATCGTCAGGATGGAAAATTCGCTCGATGGTGGGGCTGATTCCGCTCTTCGCCGTGGAAACTCTCGACCCCGAAATCGTCGACAAACTCCCTGGCTTCAAGCGCCGGATGCAGTGGTTCATCGAAAACCGGCCGGGCTTGGGCGAACATATCGAGACCGAATCCACCGATGACGGCGTGCGACGTTTTCTCTCGCTGGTGAATCGCCATCGCCTGAAACGGGTGCTGAGCTACATGCTCGACGAAAACGAGTTTCTGTCACCGTATGGCATTCGCGCGATCTCGCGCTATCACCTCGATCATCCTTACAAGCTGCCGGTCAACGGCACGGAGTATCGCGTCGACTACGAGCCGGCAGAGTCGAGCACCGGACTATTCGGCGGCAACTCCAACTGGCGCGGTCCGATCTGGTTTCCGGTGAACTATCTGTTGATCGAATCACTGCAGAAGTTTCATTTTTTTCTCGGCGATAATTATAAGGTCGAATGCCCCACCGGGTCAGGCAACCAAATGAATCT
>VBKX01000612.1 GCA_005879435.1 Deltaproteobacteria bacterium | reverse complement strand
CAAAACGTTTGGATGACGGACGTCGCCCGTTTCGGCATCGATATCTGGATGACGACCCAGGCGATCGCGAGCGGCTGCCGGGTATGCCAAGCCAATCTTGGCGTGAAAGTTCACGATCCGAAAGATCCCGGCGTGGCTCTCGGTCCCATGTTCCGCCAGGTCGTTTGGACGCTTTTTACACTGATGGAACAGCATGCGCTGGTGTGGAAGGACGTTCGCGGGAGCGAGCCGATCGAAACCTTCGGTTCAACGGAATTTTCCGAGCCCGAGCCCATCAACGTCAACCAGGACTTGCTGATCCAGAATTTCAAGTTGGCGTTTCAGCATTTTGGCGCGCTCTGGAAAGATCTGCTGAGCTCATCTTCCTACAGCGTGGTGCAAAAGCTCGCCACTTCAGAGCGCAAGAATTTTTTGCTCGACGCCGCTTCCTGGGCGCACATCCTTTACGAGATCGCCGCGATCTTTCATCACTGGCCTAAGGACCGCGCCAAGCTGGTCGATCTGATGAGCCCCCTTTACGAGGCCCGGGTCGCTTCCTTTATAAATGAAACCGCCGAGATGACCACTGCGGAGTCCGAACAGGTCGTCGAACGGCAGGCGGAAGTTTTCGAGCAAGGGAAATCCTATCTACTCAATCGCTGGGAGACCGACGACAGCGGTCCCAAGCCGAAAAGCTTGTTGCAAAAGGTCATCGGCGGTTGATATGAGCAAGATCGACTCGGAGCTCTCATTCTCATGCAGTGCGAGAAAATACTTCTGCCTGTGGTGGTCCCTTCTGAGACCCGCGGCAACATAGAGCTGGCAGGCCGGCTTTTACCGGCGCACGGCAAGCTCGTGGCGCTGAAAGTAACCCACGCCATCCTTCCGGACCCTCGAGTCGAATTGAAAACTCTCGTGCGGGTTTCCCATCATCTGTCCGAGGGCATTATCGAGAGCGTCGCCGCGGAAAATGCCGACTTGTTGATATTGCCCTGGAAAGGCAGCGCGAGCTCCGATGCCGCCCTGTTTGGCCGCACCATCGACCGCTTGGTCGAAACTCCTCCTTGTAATTTGCTGGTTGCCCGCGTCGGGGAGTTGGCAAATTGCAAAAAAATCCTGCTTGCCGTGCGCGGCGGCCCTTACGCGGAATTTGCCCTGCAGATCGCGGATCGGCTCGCGCTTTCTTTCTCCGGTGAAATTACCGTGCTGCACTGCGAGCAGCATTTTGCGGCGCCGGAATTCAGCGAGTCGCTTTACGGCGACTTTCTCCGTGGGTTGCGGTTCAAACCGAATGTGAAACGGCTGGTGACGGTCGAGGGCAACCCCCAGGAAATCATCCTGCAAGAGGCGCAAAGACATGATCTCGTGATCACCGGCGCGACGGCCGGGGCCGAACCCCGTTCGTTTATTCTCGGTCCGATCGTGGAACAATTCGCGCGTTCCACCGACAAGCCGTTGCTGGTGGTAAAGACGCCGCAACCTTTCGAGACCTGGGACAAGCAGCGCCGTTTGGTCCAACCGAAGGCGCTATCGGAACGGGTGGACCAGTGGTTTGCGGAGAATACTTTTCATCGCCAGGAGTTCGGCGACCTAGCGAAGCTCGTCGACCTCAAACACAAACAAAACCTCACCATCAGCCTCGGATTGCCGGCCCTCAACGAAGCAGAAACTATCGGCAACATTGCGCGCACCATCAAGCACAAGCTCTTCGACGAATTCCCGCTGCTGGATGAAATCGTGCTGATTGATTCGAGCTCGAGCGACGACACCGTCAAGATCGCGGAAGATATCGGCATTTCGGTTCACGCGCACAAGGATATCCTGCCGCAGCACGGCACTTTTCGCGGCAAAGGCGAGGCTTTGTGGAAGAGTCTTTTCGTCCTCAAGGGAGATATCATCGCCTGGGTCGACACCGACATTCGCAATTTCTATCCCGGTTTCGTTTACGGTCTGCTGGGTCCTTTGTTACGCGAGCCTGAAATTCAGTACGTCAAAGGTTTTTATCGCCGTCCGATCAAGATGGAAGGCAAGCTGGTTTCCGAAGGCGGCGGACGGGTGACCGAGCTGACGATCCGGCCGCTATTCAATCTTTTTTATCCGGAGCTGTCGGGCATGATTCAACCTCTGGCCGGGGAGTACGCCGGCCGACGAACAGCGCTCGAACGGGTGCCGTTCTTCACGGGCTACGGCGTGGAGACGGGGTTGCTGATCGATCTGTTCAATGAAATTGGTCTGAACGCGATCGCCCAAGTGGACCTCGAAGAACGCGTCCATCGTAACCAGCCCCTCGCGTCGCTTAGCCAAATGTCTTTTGCGATCATCCAAGTGGTGATGCAACGCTTGCAAGAAAAAAGCCGAATTCAAATGATGGACGAAGTCAATCGTTCGATGAAACTGATCAAGCCCCAAGAAAAGAGCTACGCGCTGGAGCTCAAGCCGATCCAGGATCGGGAGCGTCCGCCGATGCTCACTATACCCGAGTACCGGGCCAAACGCGCCACGTGCCCGTGACGAGAAATGCTGAAGCTATCGAAATCAAGCCAGCTGATGATTATCACCGATGTGGACGGCACGCTCATCGACCAACGAACGTACAGCTATGAATTGAGCCTGCCCGCCGTACGCCGGCTCCAAGCCAAGCGGATTCCGATCGTTCTATGCTCGACCAAAACGAGCGCCGAAATAATTCTACTGTGGCGCGAGCTGGAGCTCGATGATCCCTTCATTTGTGAAAATGGCGGCGCGATCTACATGCCGCGGGACTATCTTAAAGTGGCTTTGCTCGGCTTAAAAACCGACGGTCCTTTCGAAGTGCTTGAGTTAGGCACCGATGTTGATCGTTTGCGCGTCGCGCTGGCGGATGCGGCGCGCGCATGCGGTGTGACCTTGCGAACTTTCGGACAAATGGACGTCGACGAGATTGCCACATTGACCGGCCTTTCGTTGGATCAAGCGGCGCGTGCGCTGCAACGTCACTACGACGAGCCGTTCCTGGTACAGTCCGGCGACAGCAAAAAAATGGCGGCCATGCTGCGCGCGAAAAAGTTGACCGTCACCCGGGGCGATCGCTTTTATCATCTAAGCGGCGGCCACAGTAAGCGCGACGCGGTGGAGGCTCTGCTTAATCTTCACCGCGATCAATATGGCCAAGTCATTTCGATCGGTCTGGGAAATTCGGCCAACGACGGCCCGATGTTATCGGCCGTGGACCGGCCCGTTTTAGTCAGAAATCCCGATGGGCGCTGGGACGGCACGGTCGTCGAGGCTATCCCCGATGTCGAGTGTACGATCGGGACCGGGCCGCAGGGATGGAGAGAAGCCATCGACGGGATTCTGGACGAAGCGACGCCATGAGCTTGAAAGCGAGTTGCCGTTGGCGGGGCGCGCGATTGAGAACGATCCTCATTCTATTCATCGTCTTATTTATCGCGCCACTCGCGGAGGCGCAAACTAAACTACGATTCGTCACCTGGAGATCGGAAGCGGAGCGGGTTTGGGAGCAGATCATCGCCGACTTCGAAGCTAGATATCCAGGAGTCAAAGTTGTTCAGGAGGTCGGGCCTCATTCATCTACTGAATTCCACGATTTAGTAACCCAGAAGCTGCGCAATCGCGACCCTGAGATGGACGTGTTTTTCATGGACGTCATCTGGCCCGCCGAATTCGCCGCCGCCAACTGGGCGCTGCCGCTGGATGCCTTTTTCACCGCTGCGGAACGAAACTTATTTTTGGAAGCGCCGATCCAGGCCAATACTTATGACGGGCGGATCTATGGCGTGCCGATGTTTGTCGATGCCGGAATGCTTTATTACCGCAAAGATCTGCTTGAAAAACATAATTTGCCACCGCCGCGCACTTGGCCCGAATTGGTCCGCCAAGCTCGGATCATTTTGGCCCAAGAGCGCGATCCATACCTGACCGGCTACTCGGCGCAGTTCAAACAATACGAGGGACTGGTTTGCAACATGATGGAGTTTGTATTGAGCAACGGCGGTGCGCTGTGGAATGAACAGCGCCTCCAAAGCACGCTCGATGACGCCAAGGCGAAAGAGGCGGTGCGGTTCGTGCGCGATCAAATTATTCGCTTAATCGCGAATCGCGGCATTCTGGCCTACCAAGAACCGGAATCGCTGGCCTTGTTTACGCAGGGAAAAGCGATCTTCCATCGCAATTGGCCCTACGCCTGGGAAGCGTCCAATGACCCCAGGCAGTCAAAAGTCGCCGGTAAAGTCGGCATCGTGCCGCTGCCGGCTTTTCCCGGGCAAAAGAGCGCTGCCACCCTTGGCGGTTGGCAGCTGGGCATCAGCCGCTTTTCGCGTAATCCGCAGCTCGCCTGGCAATTCGTCCAATTCATGACCAGCGGCGAGACACAAAAACGCATTGCGCTCGAAACCGGCCGCGGGCCGGCGCGCAAGGCGCTCTATCATGATCCCGAGATCCTCAAGAAAAGTCCCCAGTTCCAGTCGCAGTACGAGACGTTCACTCTGGCTGCGCCGCGGCCACGAACGCCGGTGTATCTACCGCTTTCAAACATCTTGCAGCGTTACTTCAGCTCGGCCATCGCCGTTGCCGATTCGGACATCGACCAGCTCGCGCGAGCCGCGTCGCGCGACATGGATCGCGCTTTGGACCTCTTACGTGATCGGAGACAGCGGTGAGCAATAGGCAAGATCCGGTCTGGCGATTTTTGTTGCCGAGTTTGGTGTTTGTCGGCGTCTTCTCTCTCTATCCGATTCTGGAGTCCTTTCGCTTAAGTCTTTACCGCATGATTTTAACTCTGCCCTGGCTCGGCCAGAAATTCGTCGGTTGGGAGAACTACCGCGATCTCGTAACCGATCCGGTGGCGCTGGGCTCGCTCAGCACTTCCATGATCTTCGTCGCCGTCACGACTCCCATCGAAGTGCTTCTCGGTCTCGCCATGGCGCTGGTGCTGAACGAATCCTTCCGCGGCCGCGGTTGGCTGCGTGCCATCGTGCTCATCCCCTGGGCGGTGCCCACC
This sequence comes from Deltaproteobacteria bacterium, assembly GCA_005879435.1. GTDB lineage: Bacteria > Desulfobacterota > Binatia > UBA9968 > UBA9968 > DP-20. The sequence continues at coordinate 1,174 of VBKX01000612.1, read as the reverse complement.
GTGGTCTCGTCGCAAATGTGGCGTTTCATTTTCAACGACCGCTACGGTCTTTTCAATTATCTCCTGTACGGAGACGCGACTCAGCTGTACTGGGCGCCGCTGGCGGAGCCAGGCTTGGCGTTGCTGTCGATCATGGTGGCGGACATTTGGAAGACCAGCGCGTTTGCCGCGCTGATCATCCTCGCTGGCCTGCAGGGGATTCCCGGTGAGCTCTACGAGGCCGCCAGCATCGATGGCGCCAGCGCGTGGCGGAAGTTTCGTCATATTACGCTGCCGCTGGTCAAGCCAGCTTTGCTGTTAGCACTGCTATTTCGCACCATCGACGCGCTCAAGGTTTTCGACCTGGTATTCGTCATGACCCAAGGTGGTCCCGCAGACACGACTAATCTTTTACAATTCTATGGCTACAAAAAGAGCTTTGCCGAAGGCATGATCGGCTACGGCTCGGCGATCGCCGTCGTAGTATTTTTGCTCTCGTTTTTCTTGTCGGTTCTCTATATTCGTCTGCTCGGAACCGGTTTGCTCCGAAAGGCGCAGCAAACATGAAAAAATTCGCATTCGCCGCATCCGTCGCTGCGATCGGTACACTGACCCTGCTGCCGTTTTCTTGGTTCGTGCTCACGTCTTGGAAAAGCGCCGCCGAGATCATCGCTATCCCGCCGGTCATTCTGCCGAGCTTTCATTGGGACAACTATCGCGCGGCGATCACGCAATACGGGCTGCTTCATTATATCGGCAATAGCGCGATCGTCGCGTTAGCGACAACGCTGGTCAGTCTCGCCATCGCGTCGCTGGCGGCCTTCGCGCTGGCACGGTTCAAATTGCGATGGGCGCGCTACTACTTGATGTTGCTGCTGGCGCTTTCCATGTTTCCCCAGATCGCCATTGCCGGTCCGGTGTGGCGGCTGTTGAATTTCCTGGGCTGGCTCAATAGTTACCAAGGCATTGTTGCCGCGTATATTTCGCTCACCTTGCCGTTTGCGGTCTGGGTGCTCACGACGTTTTTCCAGGAGCTGCCGTACGATATCGAAGAAGCGGCACTGGTCGACGGCTGCACGCGCTGGCAAGCGCTTCGGCTCGTCGTGTTGCCGCTGGCGGCGCCGGGACTTTTTACCGCCGCGATTCTCGTTTTCATCCACGCCTGGAACGAGTTCTTTTTCGCGCTGATTATTTT